>CANKXQ010000009.1 GCA_947487745.1 Spartobacteria bacterium
GCTCGACAAGCGGCTTGAAGCGGTCGTATTGGTGGGTCGAAACGGTGGCTGGGCCGCTGATGATGAGCGGCGTGCGCGCCTCGTCGATGAGGATCGAGTCCACTTCATCGACGATGGCGAAGTAGTGCCCGCGCTGGACCTGCTGCTCGCGGCTGGTGGCCATGCCGTTGTCGCGAAGGTAATCGAAGCCGAACTCGCTGTTCGTGCCGTAGGTGATGTCGCACTGATATTGCTCGCGCCGGTGCTGCGGCATCTGGTCATTTTGAATGATGCCGACCGTGAGGCCGAGAAATGTGTAGAGCTGGCCCATCCACTCTGCATCGCGCTGGGCGAGGTAGTCGTTAACGGTCACCACATGGACGCCGCGACCGGAGAGGGCGTTCAGGTAAACAGCCAGCGTGCCGACGAGCGTCTTTCCCTCACCAGTGGCCATCTCGGCAATACGGCCGCGATGCAGCACCATGCCGCCGATGAGCTGCACATCGAAATGAATCATGTTCCATGTGAGGGGATATCCGCACACCATGAACTCGCGTCCGCACAGGCGGCGTGCGCCGTTTTTCACCACGGCGAAGGCCTCGGGGAGAATCGCATCCAGCTCGGCTGCCAATTTCTCGGAATCGGAAATTTCCGCCAGCCGCTCCTTCCACTCATGCGTCTTCGCCCGGAGCGCCTCATCGGAGAGCGATTGAAGGCCTGCCTCGATTTCGTTGATTTGTTTTACGATCGGCATCATACGGCGCAACTCGCGCTGATTTTTTGAGCCGACGATTTTTTTAAGGATCCAACTGAACATGGCGAAAAATGGTGAGCGCGACATTTAAGGGGGGGAATGCGAATTGGAAAGGGGGAAAAGCCCTAACATCCACCGCGAGCTTCTTTCTTCCCGCATTGCGAAACGCCACCGACTCGGACAGAGTGCTGCCGATGACGCCGGGGCGGTTGACATTTTTTTCCAGACTTACGAGCACGCTGGTGCTGTGGGCGCTAATGTTGACGACCGTTTTCGCGGGATGGGATATCGGCTTCTTCTCGCTTCTTTCCTTCATGGCGCTGAGGGCGCTGTGGGAATACTACCATATGCTCGAGCATGACGGGATCAGCGTCTTCACGCTCACGGGCCTGATCTGCGCGGCGGTGTTGCTGGTGGGGGGATTTCTCATCGTGCGATCGGAGGGACCTCAAAACAGCCACGACTTCGAGTTGCTCGTCCTGGTGCTTTTTCTCCTGACAATTTTTACCCGGCAGATGTTTCGCGGCGCGGAAAACGATCCGCTGCGGGCGATGAGCTACACGGTTTTCGGACTTTTTTACATTCCCTGGCTTTTCAGCTTCCTCACTAAAATCATTTATCTGACCCCGCCTCTGGAGAGCGGGCTGACGAGCGGGCAATACTATGTGCTCTATCTCGTCGCGGTGACCAAATTCAGCGACATGGGGGCGTATGTCTTCGGCAGTCTCTTGGGTCGTCGCCCGTTCGCGCCGCACATCAGCCCTAAAAAAACTTGGGAGGGTTTTGTGGGAGCGCTCATCTCGTCGCTGCTCTGTAGTTACTGGATGTATGCGCTCATTCCGGAAAAACTCTCCGCTTTTCGCTTTGGCGACCTCACCGTGCTCGGGTTGTTGCTTGGGTTTGCAGCGGTGGTCGGGGACCTGGCGGAATCGATTGTGAAGCGCGGGGCTCATACGAAAGACTCCAGCGCCATGCTGCCAGGCATCGGCGGAACGCTCGACCTCATCGACAGCATTCTTTTCACGGCGCCGCTGCTGTTTTTCTACATGCGCTTCGTGCTCGGCATTGGGTGAACGGCAATGGAGGCTTGAGTTTTTGCGTGGGCGAATCAGTCTGCCCATCGACAAGCATAGTGGATTCCAGCAATTCTTTTAAAATAATTCCTATCAAATGAAAAAAGCACTCATCACCGGCATCACAGGACAAGACGGCAGCTATCTCGCCGACCTTCTTCTCAACAAAGGCTACGAAGTCCATGGCATCATCCGCCGGGCGAGCACTTTCAACACGGCGCGCATTGACCACATTTACTCGGATCCGCATGTCAACGGCGTGAGGCTTTTTCTCCACTACGGCGACTTGGCCGATGGAGTGAATCTGGTGAAACTCATCTACGACCTGAAGCCGGACGAAGTGTATCATCTCGGCGCACAAAGCCATGTCCGCGTGAGTTTTGACATTCCAGAATACACCGGCGATGTCACCGGCATCGGCACCACGCGCATCCTCGAAGCCATGCGGGAAGCGGGCGTGAATGCGAGATTTTACCAGGCCTCCAGCAGCGAGATGTTCGGCAAGGTGCAGGCCGTGCCGCAGACCGAAACAACACCCTTCTGGCCACGCAGCCCCTACGGCGCGGCAAAAATGTATGCCTACTGGATCACCGTGAACTACCGCGAAGGCTACGGTATGCACGCCTCGAACGGCATCCTCTTCAACCACGAAAGCCCCCGCCGGGGCGAGACTTTCGTGACCCGCAAGATCTCCCGCGCAGCCGCCGCCATCAAACTCGGCAAGCAGCAGCACCTCTACCTCGGCAACCTCGACGCCAAACGCGACTGGGGTTACGCCCCCGAATATGTCGAAGCCATGTGGCTCATGCTCCAACAGGATCAACCGGACGACTATGTCATCGCCACAAACGAAACACACACCGTTCAGGAATTCGTCGAACACGCCTTCGCCCGCGTGAACCTCGACTGGAAAGACCATGTCAAATACGACCCCCGCTACGAACGCCCCGCCGAAGTCGACCTCCTCATCGGCGACCCCGCCAAAGCCAAAAAACAACTCAACTGGGAACCCAAAGTCCGCTTCCCGGAACTCGTAAAAATAATGGTCGACGCCGACCTGGCATCGCTACAAGGACTGCCGGTGCCAGATCCGCTGACGCCGGCGTATCGGTAAAAACCAAAACTTATGCCTGAAAAAAACGAACCGCACATCGCTGTCCTTATTCCTTGTTATAACGAGGAGCTAACTGTCGCCTCGGTTGTAGCTGATTTTAAAAAACATCTTCCCACCGCGAAAATTTATGTTTTCGACAATCGGAGCACAGATTCGACATCCGCAAAGGCACGAGACGCTGGTGCTGAAGTCGTGCAATCACCTAAAAAAGGAAAAGGATTCGTTGTTCAGCAAATGTTTGAGAGCGTGGATGCAGACTGGTTTATTATGGTTGATGGCGATGCCACCTACCCAGCCTCACATGCCTCGATGCTTCTATCGGAGGCCATAGCCAATGGTGTGGATATGATGGTTGGTCGAAGAGTCACTCCAAAAGAGGAACTCGGTAAAGCCTACCGACCGATGCACCAGTTTGGAAACCAAATGGTGTGCGGTCTCATTGGAACTGCTTTTGGAAGCCCTATTCAGGATGTTTTTAGTGGTTACCGGATTTTCAATAGATCTTTTGCGAAAACTGTTCCGCTCCGTGCAGGGGGATTTGAAATTGAAGTTGAAATGACTCTTCAAGCCCTTTCTAAAGGCTATCGAGTTGAAGAGCGTGATGTGCCCTACGGGAGCCGCCCTGAAGGAAGCAAATCGAAGCTAAATACATATCGCGATGGATTTATTGTTCTTTGGACCTTTACATCCATTTGCAGAAGTTACAGGCCAGGTTTATTTTTTGGCCTCTTCGCCATGCTTTTTGCGCTGGCAAGCCTTGCCGCCGGGGTCGGGCCAATCATCGATTACATGCAGTTCCAATATGTTTATAAAGTTCCCTTGGCAATACTTGCGACTGGGTTGGCTCTCTTATCTGCTCTCAGCGCCGCAATCGGCCTGATCCTGCAAACCCAGCTTAGATACCATAACGAAATCCACAAGCTACTCAGAGGGAACAATCCATGATCGGAAAGGCCTGGAGTTTAGTCGGTCACATCGCATTTCAATGCCGACCTAAGCTCACCTTATTTCTTGTATTTTTGGTTATTGGAATAGGTATCTGGCTGAGAACTCTTGCTCCAGGAGTTCCCATCTCTGATCCAGACACATGGGGGTATCTCAATCCAGCTGTAAGCGAAATTTCTGGCCTTGGTTTCCAGCAAACACACGGGAGAGGTATCGCATACCCGCTATTTCTTTTGGGGCTTTTAAAATCGACCGGAACATTTTTCTCCATCCCTTTTTTTCAACACCTTGTTGGTATCCTTTCTGGAATTCTTTGGTGGGCCATTTGGAGGGAATGGCAAAAGTGGCTACCAAAAAATCTTAGAGGTCTTTTTTGGATTCAATGTCTTGGCATTTTGTTTCTTGCGGCTTTTCTATGGAATGCCAATACGATTTATTACGAGGAAGCAATCCGTCCTGAAAGTATTTTCCCTTTTCTGGCTCTGACTCAAACTTACCTATGCATGGTTTATACTAGGGTCAGATGGCTTGGTGGACCGGGGTGGTTGCTTTTAGCTGCAGGTTCACTGGCCATGCTATCCGCGCTTATTTGTTTAAGTGCCAAACCAAGTTGGGGATTTGCAGCAGGCGCTCCCTTTCTATTGGTTGCTTTAGGCGTGTTGGGAACACTGGAATGGAAGCGCCTAGCGCCTCGCATTTCATCATTAGCCCTTGGATTTGCGTTTGTTTTTGTCTGGATAAAAATTTTACCCCCAGCCTTGGGGTGGATCGCCGACGAGCGCTCGAAAGGGTTTCTGCCTGCAACCCTCTTCACAGTTCATGCTCCCACTATCTCCAAGGTGCTGCACGAAAGAGTTCTAAACGGAAAGTCAACACCGAAAGAGGCAGCTTTTTTAGCAAAATGGGACACAAGAATCGCAGAAAGTTCTCAACTCGAAAAAACAAGCTATCAGATTCTTGATCATGATCCCGACTATTTGTTCTATCACTCGGATGCAATCGCTGAACTGCCTGACGCTGACACGCCGGAAAAAGCAAGAAAATACATGCTTTCGGCTTATGTCGATACCTTGCTGAAGTTTCCGATTGATATTGCGGCAAAAGTCTTTAAGCAGCTTTTTGTTGCTCATTCAGACCTTACAAAGACACTTTATCGCAGGGATTTAAGCTTGATTAAAAGATTTCAAGGAAGCATCAAATCTATGGATTTTTATAAACTACCAAAGGTGGATCCATTTCTTGCGGAAAGCTATGAAGAAGTTCGTGAAAAATCGGTGAAATATAGCAATTCATTGGATAAGAATTTAGTTTTTGGGCCCAGCGTTAACAAATTTTTCACACTAGGATTCGGTCCTATTTTTCTTGGATTTTGGATGATGGGCTGGCCTTTTTTGGCCGCTTTTTTGTTTTTTCGATGCAAATGCAGTCATGAAAACTTGATATATGCGGTATTCTCATTTGGTGTGCTCTGGGCTGCCGCCGTTGGAACGACTTTGACTGTTGCTGTGGTTCATTCTTTTGACATTGACCGCTATCTTCATCTTTTATCGGTTCAGCATTCTTTGATTCTTGCAGTTACACTTGTGCTCACGCTTCAATTCTTAGGAAACAAACTGAGATATTTCATGGACCGATGAAGAGAGCCTCCATCATCATCCCAGCCTATAACGAACGCGACAACATCCCGCTTGTCGTCGAGCGGCTTGAGAAACTCCTTCCCGGAGATAATTGGGAAATTGTTTTCGTTGATGATGATTCGCAGGATGGTTCGCGGGAAGTTTTGATGGAGCTGGCCCGCTCAAATCCGCGCGTGCGGTTTATTCGGCGGATTGGGAGGAGGGGGTTGGCGTCGGCTTGTTTGGAGGGAATGGCTTCAAGTGCGGCGGATGTTTTTGCCGTGATGGATTGCGACTTGCAGCATGACGAAACAATTCTTCCAGCGATGTTGCGGGCTTTTGAGGAGGATTCCGCTTTGGAGTTGGCTGTTGGAAGTCGTTATACTGGAAAGGGCGGGGGAACCGGGGATTGGTCGAAATCGCGCGTTTTTGTGAGCCGGTTTGCGACGCGGATCGGATCCATCGTTCGCAAAACGGAGCTGACCGACCCGATGAGCGGTTTTTTTGCGATTCGGCGCAATATTTTTGAGGAGACGGTGCGCCAGATGACCGGGAAGGGCTTCAAAATCCTGCTCGACATCGTGCTTTCGGCGGGTCGCCCGCTCCGCGTGCGGGAGTTTCCGTATGAATTCCGCACGAGGCAGCATGGGGAGAGCAAACTGGATATCGTGGTGGCGTTTGAATACCTCTACCTCTTGGCGGATAAAATTTTCGGCCGATTCGTTCCGGTTCGCTTTGTGCTTTATGTATTGGCCGGATTGAGCGGCTTGGTTTTGCACATCGGGACACTGGGCATTTTGCACAAACTGGCTGATGTTCCATTTATTACGGCACAAATTTTAGCGACTCTGGCCGCCATGGCATCGAATTTCCTAGTGAACAACTCCGTGACCTTCCGTCAGCAGCGGTTGAAAGGCGGTCTCCTGCTTCCGGGATTGATCGCGTATATGATGATCTGCGGCATGGGTGCCGTGGTGAATGTGCAATCCGCAGAATATCTTTTCGAACAAAACATTCCATGGTGGTTTGCGGGTGCTGCGGGCGCACTTGTGGGGGCGGTGTGGAACTACGCCGTTTCCACGCAGATCGTTTGGACCTGGCTGCCCGGGATACTTAAAAAGCCCACATCAAAAAAATAGCCTGGCCACCCGAGCAAACGAAAGCGCTTTTTTCGTGTCCCACCCGCCGCCTTATGCCGCCATGTAGGGCAGGGTCGCGGCGCGGGTGCGCACGGCGTCGATGCCTTCGAGGAGGTCGGCGATGGCATCCCATTTGCCGGTCACAAGCGCCTCGTGGGCATGTGGGGCGATGGTGATGGGGAAGTCCATGTCGGCAATGGAGAGTTTTTTCTCGGTGAGGTCGAGGGTGAGGAGTGCGGCGGGGTCGGACTCGATGAGTTTGGCGACGGAGCGGATATCCTCGCCGCTCATCACGACGCATGGCATGCCGAGGGTGATGGAATTTCCAAAGAAAATCTCGGCGAAGCTTTCGGCGATGATGGCGCGGATCCCAAAGCGGTAGAGCGCCTGCGGGGCGTGCTCGCGGGAGCTGCCGCAGCCAAAGTTGGAGCCGGAGAGCAGAATGCTGGCGCCGGTGAAGCGGGCGTCGTCGAGCGGGTGGGTTTGCCCCTCGGCCTTGGCGAAGGCACGGGCGTCGTAGAAGGCGAATTCGCCGAGCCCGTCAAAGGTGATGCACTTCATAAAGCGTGCTGGGATGATGCGGTCGGTGTCGAGGTCGTCGCCGGGCACATAGACGCCGCGTCCGCCAACTTGGGTGATTTTTTCGAGAGCCATAGTTTTTTAAAATGTGGAGTGTTTACTTGATGCCAAAGACTTCGCGGGCGTCGGAGATTTCTCCGGAGAGGGCTGCTGCGGCGACCATGAGGGGCGACATGAGGACGGTGCGTCCGGTCGGGCTGCCTTGGCGGCCTTTGAAGTTGCGGTTGCTGGAGCTGGCGCAGAGTTGTTCGCCGACGAGTTTGTCGGGGTTCATGCCGAGGCACATGGAGCATCCAGCCCCGCGCCATTCGAAGCCGGCTTCGCGGAAGATTTCCGCCAGGCCCATACTCTCGGCAACGCTGGCCACGCCTTGCGAGCCGGGGACGACAATGGCTTTCACGCCCTTGTTGACCTTGCGGCCTTTGATATAGCGGGCGACTTCCTGGAGGTCGCTCAGGCGGCCATTTGTGCAGCTGCCGAGGAAAGCGACATCGACTTTCGTGCCTTTGATCGGGTTGCCAGACTTGAGCAGCATATGGGCGAGCGCCTCTTCGGCGGTCGAGCGGTCTTTCTCCGGAACCTCGTTCGGGAATGGCACCTTCTCATGAATGAAAATGGCCTGCCCGGGATTGATGCCCCAAGTCACGGTCGGCGAGATCTCAGCCGCGTCGAAGGTCACGATGTCGTCGTATTTGGCATCCGGGTCGGATGCGGTCGCCTTCCAGCGGGCAACGGCGGCATCCCAGTCAGCGCCTTTCGGCGAGTAGGGGCGGCCTTTGAGATACTCGAAAGTGGTTTCGTCGGGGTTCACATAACCCACGCGCGCGCCGCCTTCGATGGACATGTTGCAAACGGTCATGCGCTCTTCCTGTGTGAAGGCATCGAAGGTTGTGCCGCCGTATTCGTAGGCGTAGCCGAGACCGCCGTTCACCCCGAGTTTGCGGATGATGTGCAGGATGACATCCTTCGCATACACGCCGGGGCTGAGTTTTCCATTCACATTGATGCGGCGGACCTTGGGCTTGTGGAGCGCCATGGTTTGTGTGGCGAGGACATCGCGCACTTGGCTGGTGCCGATGCCGAAGGCGATTGCTCCGAACGCGCCGTGGGTCGAGGTGTGCGAGTCGCCGCAGGCAATCGTGGTGCCGGGTTGGGTAATGCCCTGCTCGGGGCCAACGATGTGGACGATGCCTTGTTTGCCGGTCGGGAGGTCAAAAAAGGTGATGCCATTTTCCGCGCAGTTTGAGCGGAGCGCCTTGATCATGGCATCCGCGAGGTCGTCGCTGAAAGGCTCGGCGCGTTCATCCGTCGGCACAATATGATCGACCGTGGCAAAGGTGCGCGAGGGGTAGAGCACCTTGAGATTCAAGTCGCGCAACATGCCGAAGGCCTGTGGGCTGGTGACCTCGTGAATGAGGTGCGTGCCGATCAAAAGTTGGGTGGCTCCGTTCGGAAGAGTGCGGACGGTGTGGGCTGCCCACACCTTGTCGAGTAGCGTCTGGCTCATAGGTAAGAGTAGTCGAGAATATCGGTTTGGCCGCGCCTTGCAAGACACGACACTTGCAAAACCCGCGAAATCCGCGAGGATGACCTTCGCTCGCGGTTCCAACAATACCGTGATCACCCAAGCGGTCGCCAGCTCGGCCGCACCCTATCTGCCACATGAAAAAAATTCTCAGTAAAATTCGAGTCACGAACAGCATCTTCCTCATCGGAACCTTCCTCGTCACCTGCACGGCCGTTCCTCTCTACATCTGGCAAAACGGCCTCAATCTCTTCCAAGTGGCTTTGTTTTTCTTTTTCACCTTTTCGACAGGCATGAGCATCACGCTCGGCTACCACCGCCTGTTCTCGCACCTCACCTTCCAAGCAAATCCGCTGGTGAAACTCTACACGCTGCTCTTCGGTGCGGCGGCATTTGAAGGTTCCGCCCTCGCTTGGTCGGCCGACCACCGCCGCCACCACAAATTCGTGGACCACGACGACGACCCCTATGACATCTCGCGCGGGCTTTTCCACGCCCACATCGGCTGGCTTCTCTTCCGTCGCGGGCCCGACACGCCCCTCACATGGGTTAGGGATTTGCAAAAAGACCGCCTCGCCTGGTGGCAGCACGAATACTATGTGCCGATCGCCATTTTCATGAGTTTCGGCCTGCCTGCGCTCATCGGCTACATCTATGGTGGGGCCAATGCCGCCCTCGGCGCGTTCCTGCTCTCCGGCTTTGCCCGCGTCGTGCTCGTGCACCACTCGACCTTCTGCATTAACTCGCTCTGCCACTGGATCGGCGACCGTCCGTATTCCACCCACTGTTCGGCGCGCGACAGCTTCCTCATGGCGGTTTTCACCTTTGGCGAGGGCTACCACAACTTCCACCATGAGTTCCAGTATGACTACCGGAATGGTGTCAAACCTTGGCAATACGATCCCACCAAGTGGGCGATCTGGATTCTGAACAAACTCGGTCTCACCAGCAACCTCCGCACCGTGCCAGAGGAAAAAATCCTCAAAGCGCAAATCGCCGAGCATGACCGCCTGCTGGAGTCGAAATTGCTCGCCCAGCCCACGCCGATCTCCGACTCGATCCATGCCATGGTCCAAAGTGCCCGCGCCCGCATGGATGAAGCCCTCCTCCGCTGGGAGGAACTGCTCGTCGAATACCGCGCCGCAGCCGCAGGAAAAACCGAAATCTCCCGCCGGGAAATGGCCGAACTCCGCAAGAGCCTGCAACAAGCCAGCGATCAATTCCGCCAATCCCTGCGCGAGTGGAAGAATACTTGGCAAAGCCTGCCCGCGGCATGCTGAGGGGGAAGGAAGTTTTAAGTTTGTAAGGATTAAGTTTTAAGTTCGCGCGGCAGTGCTTGAACTTGGGAGGGTCAGCGTTCTCGCCTGACCCTAATTTCATTCACAGACAGTGATTTTCAACAGATATTGTATCGCCCTCAACGATTGTGAACGGCGTTTCTTCAGCTTTTGGGAAGCGGCTTGCCGCAGAGTGCGGCGAAGGCGTTTCGCTGGGCGGGAGTGAGGAGGGCTTTCATCTCCTCGGCTTGCCGCACGCGGTAGTCACGGAGAATATCGACGCGGTTTTTGTGCGAGACGGCGCCGGAACCGTAGGAACGATTGATTTCCGAAACAAATTCCAACCCCCGGACGCGCAGGGCTTCGATGGAAGCCTTCTGGCGGTAGGAGAGGCGAAGTTGTTTTTGAATCTGCGGGGAGACGAGCATGCTGTAGCTGAGAATCTGGTTTTGAATCTCAGTGAACCGGGCGAACTGCGCGGGAGTGAGGATTGCGAGTGCCCGTGCGTTGTTGCCGTCGATGAGTGCGAAGAGGCGCTGATCCTGTGTGAGACCTGAACTTGGGGCGGCTGGATTTTTGAGGAGCGACTGGGAGCGGGATTTCAGCTCTTGGCGAAGGCTGTGGATCTGGGCGATTTGATCGCGATTGAGTGCGAGATCCGAGCGGACGCCTGGCATCTCCATGAGCAGAGTCACCGAGCCCGGATAATCGGTCGCACGGGTGGTCGCATACAGCGGGGCTGAGGCGGCGAGGGCGAGACCGAAAATCGCGAGCAGGGTTTTTTTGAGCATGGGATGTTAGAAGCTTTTCGCGATGATTTGTTCGAGCTGAACGATGTCAGCAGCGAATTTGCGGATGCCTTCGGCAAGCTTGTCGGTGGCCATGGCGTCCTCGTTGAGCATCCAGCGGAAGGTTTTTTGGTTCATCTCGATTTTCTCAACACTCGCCGAGGCTGCGGCTGATTCGTCGAGCTTGCGGGTTACGGAGTCCGGGGAATCCTTGAGTTCTTTGAGGAGCTCGGGAGCGATCGTGAGGAGGTCGCAGCCGGCGAGTTCGCGGATCTGGCTGGTGTTCCGGAAGCTGGCACCCATGACTTGGGTTTGATAGCCGAACTTTTTGTAGTAGGTGAAAATTTTCTGCACGGATTCCACGCCGGGGTCTTCGGCGCCGACATATTCCTTGCCGGTTTTCGCCTTGTAGTAGTCGTAGATGCGGCCGACGAATGGCGAGATCAGGCGCACACCTGCTTCGGCGCAGGCGATGGCCTGAGGAAGCGAGAAAAGAAGGGTGAGATTGCAGTTGATGCCTTCCTTTTGGCAGATGGCGGCGGCTTGAGCACCTTCCCAGGTCGAGGCGATCTTGATGAGCACGCGCTCGCGGGGCGTGCCGAGCTTCTCGTAGAGGCCGATGAGATAGCGCGCCTTCTCGACGGTGGCCTCAACATCAAAGGAGAGGCGGGCATCGACTTCGGTGGAAACGCGGCCTGGAACGATCGAGAGAATCTCGCGGCCGAAGGCGATGAGCAGGTCGTCGATGACTTTGCGGTGGAGTGTGGAGCCGCTGAGCGCTGTGCTGCGGTTGTCAGCGATGGCTTTTTCCAAGAGAGGCTTGTATTCCGCCTGTTGGACGGCCTTGAAAATGAGCGTGGGGTTGGTGGTGGCATCCTGTGGCTCGAAGGCGCGGATGCTTTCGAAGTCGCCCGTGTCGGCGACAACTGTGGTGAATTGCTTGAGTTGGTCGAGTGCGTTGGATTGGCTCATGGTATGAAAAACAGCGTTACTTTGTGGAAGTGCATGCCCGATTGCAATCGGTAAATCAGTCAGGCTGCGGTGTTATTTCAATCGGAAGAATGCTTCTGCGGTCCGCGTGGTGGCAGCGACGATCTCTTCGAGGGTGGCACCGCGCGCTTCGGCGATTTTTTCGGCGACAAGTCGTGTGTGGGCGGGTTCGCAGCGCTTGCCACGATGCGGCACCGGAGCCAGGTAGGGGCAGTCGGTTTCTATCATAAAGGCATCGGGAGGAATGGCGGCGACAACATCCCGCACGAGCGCCGCATTTTTGAATGTGACGATGCCTGTGAAGGAAACCAGATGTCCAAGTGCGAGGATTTCCCTCGCCTGATCCGGCGTGTTGCCAAAGCAATGGAACACACCGCGAAGGCGGCCGGTGTAGTCTTTTAAAATATCCAGCGTGTCATCCCACGCGTCGCGCTGGTGGATGACCACGTTCAGTCCGAATTCCGCAGCGAGGTCGAGTTGAGCGGTGAAAGCCTCCGCCTGTGCGGCTTTGTAGGCGCCATCCATGATCGCCGCCTGGGTGTCATCCGCTGTTTCCGCCTGCAGCGCGCTGATGCCTGCCGCCGAGGCAAGTTTCTCCGAGGGCAGGCGGTGGTAGTCCATGCCGGTCTCGCCGATGGCGGCGACTTTCGGGTGTGATGCGAGAGCGCGGATGCCTTCGAGCCAGCCTTCCGATTCCTCGTCGACATGGGTCGGATGCAGGCCCACGACCGCGTGCACGCAGTCGAACCTCTCCGCAAGCGCAATCGCCCGGCGGCTGCTTTCGAGTCCTGTTCCGATACTGATGATTCGCTGCACACCAGCCTTGCGAGCGGCGGCGATGACCTCCTCGAGATCGTTTTCAAAGTCCGGATAATCGAGGTGGGCGTGTGTGTCTATGAGCATGGAATAATCGTTCGGTAAAGGGGTGGAGAGGTTCAAGGGTAAAAGGCCTCGCTCTTCCTCAGGCTTGAGTCCGTTTCGCGAGCCATGCGGCGATATCCGAGACCACGAGGTCGCGGTCCCAGTCGTGCCAGAGCAGATGGTAAGCCTCTGGATAGTGGCGCAGCGACTTGTCCGGCGATGGGATTTTTTCAAACCAAGAGTCGATTTGCGTGGGTTTGACAAAGCAGTCATTGCCCGCCGCAAGAACCAGTGTCGGTGCATGGATGCCGGCGGCCAACGAGGCGCTATCTTCAATGAGATTCCCCAGCTCGACCAGGAAGCGCAGACTGAAGCCGCGGATGTGGTGTGGTTTTTCACTGAGGGAATCTTGATACGCGCGGTCCCTCGTCAACGGCGGTGCGATAGATTTTCCATTCACGAACCGGCTTGGCGTGAGCCTGAAGCCTGGCGCAAGAGTTGCCATGCGGCGTAAAACCCAGCGCACAGTTCCAGGCACCGGCCGCCGCAAGCCCACCACAGGAACGGATAAAATCACACCATCCACCGCATGGCGGGAGTCACCGCTTTTTCTCGACCACCCCGCGTAGCCTGCCGCGAGGAGCGAGCCCATGCTCTCGCCCATGAGAAACACCGGTCGCCCCTCATGGGACTTTCGCAGAGCGGCAACGAAGGCCGCGATGTCGAGCATTTGCGTCTCAAATTCCAGCGCCGCTCCACGCCGCGCGGCGATGTGGTCACTGCCCTGCCCACGCAGATCGAGCGCGTGAAACGCATAGCCGGGAATCCGCGCCGGGAGCGGATGAAACTGCTCACCGCAGCCATTCATTCCGTGCACGCAAGCGACCACCGCCCGGCAGTCTGCGGTCGGCCAGGAGTGCGCGCTGCGCGGCTCCCGGTCATTCGTGGTCCATGAAAATCTCATTGCCAATTCAGCGCACAGTAATAAATCCGGAGGCATGATCCGCCTTGTAGCCCTTGTTTTTCTATTCCAGACGTTTTCCGCATTTGCCGCTCAACTTGATCTCGCCGTGGTGCAATTTCCAGAAGTAAAAACCGCCGCCGAACTCAACACAGCTCTCGCCGGCGTGAACCTTGCCGAAATCACAAACGCCGACCGCACCGTCACCAGCGTGCGATATCTCCAAGGCGGCATGGTTCTCTTTAGCCAATCCATTCCATCCACCGCCACGCTCCGTTCCTCCACACGCCTTGGGAACTCCCGCGCGGATGTGACAGGCACCTTGAAAAACCATTCACTCCAGGTGGAAATCCGCCTCACCGAGGGTGTCGATGCCGGTCTCCGGCGCTTTACCAGCCGCACGCACGCCGGCTCCGCTCCGCTTCCCACCGGAGCGCCCCGCGTCATCGCCATGCGCATCATCACGGGAAAAACAAAATCCGTCACCAAAGGGAGTGCCGAGGTGAAGGAATCCGTATCCTGCCATGTGGTCCTCGCGCAACTGCGCTGAGCCGCCTCAGAACCAGCGCTTGCGTTTGAAGAAGACCAGCATCCCGCCCGAAATCACCGCGCAGAGCGCCCAGAAGAAAACATAGCCGAAGGGCCAGGAAAGCTCCGGCATGTTCGCTGGAAACTCGGTCTTGAAATTCATCCCGTAAACGCCGGCCAAAAATGTGAGGGGAATGAACAAAACCGAAACGATGGTCAGCACGCGGATGATTTCATTTGTGCGGAATCCCACGCTCGAAAGGTAGAGATCCATCAAGCCCGCGCTGAGATCGCGATAGCTTTCAATAATGTCGATGATCTGCGTGACATGGTCGTAGCAGTCGCGCACATACACCTGCGTGGCCCGTGTCACGAGTCCCGAGTCGTCACGCATGAGGGTGCTGAAAATTTCACGATGGGGCCAGGCCGCGCGTCGCAGCGCCAGAAGAAGCCGCTTCGCCTCGTAGAGTTTCCTCAGGCTGCTGCGAACCGGTTTTTCCAGCAACTCCTCCTCGACCTCCTCGATGCTGTCGCCGACGGATTCCAGCACGGGAAAAATCTGATCCACCGTCGCGTCCAGAAGGGCATACGCGAGGTAGTCGGGCTTCATGCGGCGGGCATACCCGCGCCCTGATTTCAAGCGGGTCCGCACCGATTCGAACACATCGTGCCCGGCATCCTCCTGGATCGTGATCAAAAACGATTCCCCCAAAAACAAGCTCACCTGCTCGAAGCACAATTCGTCGCCTTCCTGAAAATAAACCATCTCGCTCACGATGAAGAAGTGGTTTTCAAAAGGCTCGATCTTGGGCCGCTGCGCCGTGTTCAAGACATCCTCCACCGCCAGCGCATGCAGACCAAAACGCTCGGCCACCCGCTCCAGCAGCGGCACATCGCCCAGTCCCTCGATGTCGATCCAGTTCACTTTCGAGGGATCGTATTTCGCCATGAGCGAGTCCCAGTCTGAGAATTCCTCGTCCAGCAGCGAGTCGGCGTCATACTGGATCAATCGCATTTTTGCCGGCCCCGACGCTCCCGGCGGTGCATTCAATGTTCCAGGAGGGGTTCCCGACGGTTTGTAGCAAAAGCGAATCATTGCCTTGCGCTACATCAAACCTGCCTCTCAACACACGATATTTTTTGTTAATTAAAAGAGTTGCAAACCGCCTGCGACAAGCTATGCAACCAGCCTTCTGAGCGTTTCGTCGCATTTCTCATTTTTTGTTGTGCGTTTCCCATGATCACAGTTAGTGGATGCGAAACTTTTACAGACAGACACTTGCATGGGGATTTCACCCCGCTTCTTGCTTCTTGCTGCTTGCGGTGCGGCAGGACTTGGACGATAAGAGAACTATGAAAACTCAAACAAAAGACAGACTTTCGAGCATTACTTTTGGGTTGAGTTTTTTACAAGGAAACTAAATAACTAAACATATGATCAACGACCAAAAAATGGATCAGCGCATCACAGTGCGGCTGACAGACGACGAACTCAACGCAGCCGAGCGAGCAGCGATCGCTGAAGGCGACCGGAAAATAAGCACCCTTATTAGACGCGCGCTTTTGGTTTTTTTGCGCGACCGGGGCTACACAAATATGGGCGCCGCTCAATTTGCTCCCGGGTATCTGAACCCGAACGCGCAAATTCCGCAGCCGGTCACACAGGCGCAACCGCAATATGGAGCCGCCGCTCCACAATACGGTCAGCCAAACACGCTCTCCTAAAAAATCACAGCGACTGAGCCGCAGAGCGAATCGCTTTCGCTTTTGCGGTCGGTTGATTAAGCTCGCGGCATGATTGCCATTGTAGGAGGCGGGCTTGCCGGGTTGGCGTGTGCACTGGCGCTGCACCGCGTTGGCAGGGAATTTGTGCTTTTCGAGGCGGCACCCGTTTTGGGTGGCCGCCAGCGCACATCGCACAAGGACGGGTTCATACTGGATCACGGCTTTCAGGTCGTGCTGAGTTCTTATGATGCGGTTGCATCCGTTTGCGACATCGCTTCCTTGGAACCCAGCTGGTTTGAATCCGGTGCCTTGTTGCACGACGGGCGACGCCTCACGCATCTGGCGAGTCCGTTTGAAAATCCGGTCGCCGCGCTGATTTCGCCGGCTTTTTCCATTCCAGACACACTCCGCTTGGCGAGGCTGGGAGCGGAGTTGCTGCTCACTCCAACGAAAAACCTCACCGCCCGTTGCGCTGCGCTGGAGGATGTCTCCACGCGCGTCTTTTTGAAGCAACGCGGGTTCTCGGAGTCATTTTTCGCCCGCTTCGCTCAACCCTTTTTTGGCGGCGTGTTGCTCGACAACGACCTCTCAACAAGCGCCGGGCTCTTCCTCTATTACCTGAAAAAATTCCTCGTCGGCCGCGCTTGGATTCCCGCCGGCGGCATCCAGGCTCTTCCCGACGCCCTTGGCTCGCGGTTGCCATCCACCGCGCTTCGCCTCAGCACGCGCGTTGCCGGCATCTCCCACGACCCTCACGGCCTCGTTCTGG
>CANKXQ010000010.1 GCA_947487745.1 Spartobacteria bacterium
AAAGACGAGTTGGGGATTTGTTGCGTTTGGTTGAATCACTCCGCCTCGTGCGGTTCGGAAACCGATAAAATCATAGCCAAGTTCCGCGCTGCTGAAGTTCGTGTGATTCACGGCGCAATCGGATGCTGATCCATACCAAGCGCCGCCACGGATTCCCCGAAAAGGGCCGTTTGCTTCGTCGCCCGACCACTCCGCGACATTCCCGCTCATGTCGTGGAAACCGAGTTCGTTTTCTTCCTTCTGCGAGACGGGCCATGTTCCGCGTCCATCCGACATCTCCTGCTTTGCACCTGCTGAGTTATTCCAGTTCCAAGCGACTTTGTTCAAATCATTGCCGCCGCTGTAGGTGAACCCATCGCTCTCCGATCCGCCACGAGCTGCCCATTCCCACTCGGCACCGCTTGGAAGTCGGTAGCCATTCGCCTGTGGGTTGACTCCGGGGATGAAATTGCCTTTTTTGAAAACTTCTCCATTCCTTGTATAGACTGGCTGAAGGCCCTCCATCTCGCTTTTTGCGTTGCACCATTTCAAAGCATCGAACCAGCTGACGCCTTGCACCGGATAGTCCGGGAGCGCGTTTGTTGGTGCCTTTTTCAATTCGTATCCATGATTTTCCGCGTAGGAACGCACGGCCTGCCATTCGGCCCATGTTGTCTCAGTTTGGCTCAGGAAAAACGAAGCGACCGTTGTGTCTTTGAAACGCGAACCTGCTGGAAGGACGCCACCTTCCACTGAAATCATTGCAGATTGAGTGGAGGTCTTTTTTTCTGCTGAGTCAAAATCGTCGCGGTCGTTTTGGCTATAAGCCGTAAAGCTCAGACCGGCTATGAGGATAAGGGATGGCCATGTAATACGCATGGCGCTTGCTTAATGACATGCCGCGCTTCCCTCAAGATTTTAAACTGCGTCTTTTTCAGTCCCTTTCTGCTCCTCGTCGAGTTGCAACGTCATCTCACTCTGCCATCATAATCCCGGCCTGGCGCTGCGGTGGGTCGCCCAGGATTGGTAGGAGCGCATGGAACAGCGCCTGCTCATGGACGAAAGTTTTCTTCCGGCGTCAGCCTGATTGGAGTTGGTATTTCTACTTGGCGTCTGGAAGCACCTTTGCGCTGAGGCGGTCTATGCCAGCTCGGGCGAATGTGCTGGCGGGATACTTTTTCCGAGCCTGCAAATACCATGCCAGCGAGGGGCCGGGTTGGTTCTGTTTCTCAAGCGCCTCGGCCTTGGCCAGTGTATGGACAAAATCAGCCGCCTGGGTGGTGAGGGAGGCGCGGAGTTGGTTCAGTTCGGTGTCGTCGGGGAATTCTTTTTGGGCTGCCTCGACGCTTTCCCAAGCTCCGGCAGGATCGCCGCGACCCGCGATTTCTTTGGCTTTGAGAATGGCGCCTTCGACGGCGGCCATGCCTTGCAGGACTTCGTTCAGCTGTTGTTGTTTCTCGGGATACATCGCGGCTGCGGCGATGAAACGCAGCTTGTCATTGTAAATCTGGCGATGGTTTTTCTGGCTCAGCAGGCGGTCGAAATCGTTCATCGCTTGTTGCTGGACATCGGACTGCGTGAAGATCGTGTTCCCCACTTCGGCCAGGGCGGGGTTGCGTGGCCAGATTTCAGCTGCTGCGCGGAGTTCGGCCTCCATTGCGGCTTTGTCCCCAGAGACTGCTGCATTCCGAGCCTTGGCCAGGTGCATGGAGCTGATTGTTTTTGCGGTCTCGATTTTGGCGAGCGGTTTGCTGGTGTCGAAATCTTTGGCCATGCTTTCGATCTCGTTCAGCAATTTTTCGGCTCGCGTCAGGTCGTTGACTTCCAGCGCAGCCAGAAGCTCGTTGGTTTTTTGAGAGTATTCCAAGGCGCGCCGCTTGGCTTCCCTCGGCAACAAGCGAACGCTGGGCATGTATTCACCGAGTGCGAAAGTCTCAGCCAACCGCTCAGTGGCGCTCTGCAACTCGCCCTGCTCCAGTAGAAACTTGTAGGCCTCTATCCCTTCGTTGATGTCTCGGATTGCTTCATTGGCCAGGCTGTCGATTTGGCTCAGCGAGCTCACCAATTTGCTGATGGTCTGAGCGGCGCTGGCCGCGCCTCCCGTGAGGCTTTCGATACCGAAATTTTCGATTCCGAGCTTGGCACCTTTTGCGGAAAAGGAACTGCCGGATCTGGCCCTTGGAGCGCCATTGTAGATATTCACATTCGTCCCGTTTCCTCCAGCGCCAGCTCCGACGGCGGCATCATGATCCATCAGGCCCTCGGTCGCGGAAATTTGTGGATTCAGTTCGCCGGTTATTTTCGCCTGGCCCGCGTCTTTATTGGTCGGGAGGGAATCGACCATTTTTTTGTAAATGGCGATGGAGTTGTCTCCGTCCGTATAGATGGCGCGGTAGAAACGATTGGCAATGATGACATGCTCGAAGCGGCGCGTGGCGAAATACTGCATGATCAGCGCTTGAAGGTGGCCCTTGGCTGTTAGTTCGATGGATGCGATGCGGAGTTTGTTGTTTTCGATCGTTTGCCCCACATCGGAGAGTTCGCGGCTTGCAGTGGCCAATCTGGCGTCGCGCTCGATTTTTTGGTTTTCCTTGGCAACATCTGTGTCCTTCGAACTGGTCGAAATCCCAAGGTTCGAATTTTTCGCCGCCATTTCCTTGTTCCACTCGGCGGAGGAGCGCTGTTTCTCGAGAGTTGCGTTCTCGCGCTTGAGTTTTTCAATCGTGCCGGTGCTGGTTTGCGCGGCATAGATCGCGTCGGACATCGTGCGGCAGAGATTGGCGTCGTCCTTGTATTCCGACGCCTTCTTCAGAAGCAAAAATGCCGCATTGATATTCTGTTTTGTGGCATGGCCCGGTGCGAGTAGGTCCAGGATGCGGTCAATTGTTTCCCTGTAGGCGACATCGGCTTTGTCAGTTGCCGCTGGGGCGTTCAGGTATTTTTCAAATCGCGCACGGAAGAGGCGGTTGTTGTTAATATTCCAAAGCTTCCCGTCATAGCTCATGACCTCGCTGCCGGGATCGAATGCCGGGATATCCCTTCCAATAAATCCCTCGTTTACTTGGGGCGGGCGTGCTCCACCCGTCGCGGCTTTTGAGTCGCCAGGCCCTTTCTCTTGTGCGGAGACTGCGGACGCGATTGCCAAACCAGTGAGGCAGAATGCGAACAGCGTTCTCATGATTTGGTGACCTTTCGTGTGCGAAGAATACCTTTTTCATCCACCTCCAGAATGAATTCCAAGCGCTGTTCCTTCTGGATGTTCATGGAATTGAAATCGGGCGTCACCAGGACGGGAATGATGTCGTCTTCCGTTTGCACGGCGATCAGGCGACCGGAGTCAGGCGACCAAGCGAGAGACTCGGCGACCATGCCTTCCAGTTTGTAGATGTTCCCTCGCAGGCTGTTTGCATTTGCAAGGTAGGAATCGACATCGAGTGGGGGCGTTGTCCGTGCGGGGTTGCTGTCTTTGGAGCCGAGGAGATAGATAGCGGCAAAAAAAAGAATGCCGACTGTTACCAGACCGAGGATCCAACCCGCTCGCGGAGGGGACTTGCGTTTGCGTGCCATGAGTTCTTTTAGTCTCGACCGGGGATTGCTTCAAGACCCTCTTTTGACACACCGCGCCGTGCCGTCGTAGTCTGGAATCTCCGACGCCATGTTGAATTTTCTTATCCGCCGTTCGCTCGTCAGTGTCTTTCTCCTTTTTTGCATCAGCATCGTTTCGTTTTTCATGGTGACTCTGGCGCCTGGAAGCCCCTATCCGTGGGGCGAGTTGAATCCCAAGATCACGCCGCAGGTGAAGGAAA
This sequence comes from Spartobacteria bacterium, assembly GCA_947487745.1. Classification (GTDB taxonomy): domain Bacteria; phylum Verrucomicrobiota; class Verrucomicrobiia; order Chthoniobacterales; family Terrimicrobiaceae; genus UBA967. The sequence goes on from CANKXQ010000010.1 coordinate 3,786, forward strand.
TGTTCCGCAAGAAATTTCATCTCGATCGGCCTCTGCATGAACAATACTGGCTGAATATGCGCGACCTCTTCACAGGGGAGCTGCGGAGCATCAAGGACGACCGGCCAGTGTTGGGGCGGATTGCCGAGCGACTTCCCGCGACGGTCCTCTTGAATGTCGCCGCCATCACTCTGTCGCTCACATTTGGACTCCTCATCGGTGTGTTCTGCGCCCGCCACGCCGGGGGTGCTGCCGATACCCTGACCTCCCTCGGCGTCTTTATTTTTATCGCCGTGCCGACCTTCTGGATCGCAAATCTCGCCATCATTGGCTTGGTGAAATATGCAGCCATTCCTGTTCTTGGAACCCAATCTTACGGCATTGCGTTTCCCAATACCGCTTCACTTTGGCTGGATAGCGTGTGGCACATTGCCCTGCCTGCCACGATTCTCTCGCTTGGCGGCATTGCCGTTCAGTCCCGCTACATCAGGGCTGGCATGCTTGAAACCTTGCGCGAAGGATATGTTCGCACCGCTCGAGCGAAGGGACTCGATGAGGATACGATTTTCTACAAACACGCACTCAGAAACTCCATTCGACCACTCATCACCGGCATCGGGGGCCTTCTCCCCGCGCTTATCGGCGGATCGGTGATTGTGGAAACAATCTTTGCCTACCCAGGGATGGGTCGCTTGGGATATGAAGCCGTGCTGGAGCGGGATTATCCTACTCTTGTCGCATTGAATTTCATTGTGGCGGCACTTGTGCTGCTCGGGAATCTGGTTTCAGACCTCCTCTACGCCGTGGTCGATCCCCGTGTTCGTTTGGAGTAGAGAGAGGATTTCATTGGCCGTGGGCGGGCATCGCGATAGCGTTTTGCTTATGAAATCAGCACTCGATTGGAAGGCCGCGTTGCAATTTGAGGACATCCGCTACGAAAAATCGGAAGGCATAGCCAAGATCACCATCAATCGCCCCGAGCGGCGGAACGCATTTCGCCCACTTACGGTGGATGAGATGCGCAAGGCGCTGCAGAACGCGCGGGATGACTCCTCTATCGGCGTGGTGATTTTGACCGGCGAGGGCGAGTTGGCCTTTTGCTCCGGGGGCGACCAGAAAATCCGTGGCGACGCCGGCTATTCCGATGCGGGCGGCGTTGAGCGGTTGAATGTGCTCGATTTTCAACGGGAGATTCGCACCTGCCCCAAGCCTGTCATCGCCATGGTGGCGGGATGGGCTGTCGGCGGTGGACATGTGCTTCATGTGATGTGTGACCTGACGATTGCCGCCGAGAATGCCAAGTTCGGCCAGACTGGGCCGCGCGTGGGTTCGTTCGATGGCGGTTTCGGTGCAAGCTATCTGGCGCGGATCGTTGGTCAAAAAAAAGCCCGCGAGATTTGGTTTTTGTGTCGCACTTACGAGGCCAAACAGGCGCTCGAGATGGGACTCGTGAACACGGTCGTTCCCTTCGAGGAGCTCGAAATCGAAACTGTGAAATGGTGCCGTGAGATTCTCGACAAGTCTCCGCTTGCGATCCGCTGCCTCAAGGCAGCGTTGAATGCCGACTGCGATGGCCAGGCGGGGCTTCAGGAGCTCGCCGGTAACGCCACCCTGCTTTATTACATGACCGAGGAAGGGCAGGAGGGCAGGAATGCTTTTGTGGAAAAACGCCAGCCAGACTTCGGGAAATTTCCCAAGCGTCCGTGAGTGCGTTCTCGCCCAGTCCCCTCAGCGCATGGGTGATTGCAAGCCGCCCGAAGACGCTTTTCGCCTCGATCTCTCCGGTTCTTCTTGGCACGGCGCTTGCCTACTCCTGCGGACTGGGTGACGGAGTGGCCGCGTGTCTGGCATTTCTCGGCGCGATTTTCATCCAGATCGGCACGAATCTCGCGAATGATTACTGGGATGCAAAAAAAGGCGCCGACCGCGCGGATCGCCTCGGCCCCGTGCGGGTCACATCAAGCGGGCTTCTGAAGCCGCAGACCGTCTTTTTGGGAATGCTAATCTGTTTCGCCGTAGCCTGCCTTGCTGGGCTATGCCTCATCGCGAGGGCGGGATGGCCTGTCGCCGTCATCGGAATCGTCTCAATTCTCTGCGGCATCCTTTATACCGCCGGTCCCTTTCCGCTCGCCTATCTTGGGCTGGGGGATGTTTTCACCTTTTTGTTTTTTGGTCTGGTGGCGACTTCCGGCACCTATTTTGTCGAGGCGAAGGAGTTTTCCACGACATCGCTCATCCTCGGCACCGTGCCGGGATTTTACTCGGTCGTTCTGATCGCGCTGAACAACCTGCGGGACCGCGAGTCCGATCTCCTATCCAATAAAAAAACCCTCGCCGTGCGCTTTGGTGCGGATTTTGCGCGATGGGAAATTGCTCTCTGCCTTTTCGCTCCTTGTTTGGTGCCCCTTTGGCTCTGGCATGACGGGCTCCTGGATTGGTGGATGGCGATTGTTTGTTTTCTTCCGGCTATTCTGCATGGCATTGCTGTGGGAGTAGCTGTTTTTCGCATTCGGGACATGAGGGAAATCAATCGCGTCTTTCCGCTGACGGCGAATGCCAGCCTCTCGATGGCTGTGGTTATTTCCCTCTTTCTGTTAACCCGAAAATGAAACCCCTCGCTTGCGCTGAAGAGGATTGGCCGAAGGAGATGAATTTTTTCCGATACGCTCTGCCCATGACTACCGGAGGAGCCAGGGAGGGAATTCTCCTGCGTCTCGAAAACTCCCAGGGCGCCGTGGGGTGGGGGGATGCGGCTCCCCTGCCGGGTTGGAGCACGGAGACTCTGGACGATGTTGTTGCCAGCATCCGCGCTGGTGAGAGGGAGGCTCAATGGCCTTCGTCTCTTCTGTGCGCCATGGAATCGGCAAAGTGCTCGTTGATGAAATATGGGGCATGGGAAGCACGACGTGGCAGGGTTCCTTTGAATGCGCTGCTCGATGGATCGTTCCAGAATATTTTGGAGGGCGCGGGTTCGGCCCTCGCGAGAGGTTGCCGATTTTTAAAAATCAAGGTTGCGGGGATTTTTCCCGAGGACTTGCCGTCATTGTTGCTGGAGATTTCTGTTCTGGCCAATGGTCGTTGCCGTTTTCGAATCGATCCCAACCGTGCTTGGGAATTTGATCTCACTCTGCGAGTGGCGGAGGCGATCAAGGCCTTTCCGGTGGATTACCTCGAGGAGCCACTGCGGGACTTTTCTTTTCTACCGGAGTTGATAAAAAAATGCCCTGTTGGAATCGCGCTGGACGAAACCCTTCGGGAAATCAGTCCCTCAAAACTGTCTGCTTTCAAGGGCGCGTCGGCTCTTGTTCTCAAGCCGACTCTCATGGGAGGTTTCAAGGTGTGCGTGGATTTTGCGGAAGCGGGCGCGGCGCTTGGCATGGTCTCAGTCGTGAGCGCCTGCTACGAGTCGGGGGTCGGTATTCATGCCCTCGGGAGGTTCGCTTTGGCACTGCCTTTTGAAGCGGCTGTGGGGCTCGATACCTACTCGCGTCTTGAGGAGGATGTGCTTTGCGAGCGCCTTGATTTGGGCGATTTTATTTTCAGCGGGGAACACCGTTTACCGGATGTCGATATTTCAAAACTCCATCCTCTTTAAAGCTGCTGACTTCGGTGATGCTGTGGCTCTGCTTGACCGTGCCAGCGGGCGCTCGGTTCGTTATTCCGAGTTGGAGGGTTTTTTGTCCTCGCGGCTGGACGGATTTTCTTTCGATGCCAAGAGACCTTTTGCCACCTGGTCTGCGCCGGATATCTCCCATGCCACGCTCTTGCTCGCATTGCTCGCGCGGGATTGCTTGCTGGCACCGCTGAGTCCCCGTTTGCCTGAAGCCGAGGCACTGAAGCGGGCTGAGTGGATTGGCGCTGGAGGTTTTTGGAAGGCCGAGGGATTTTTCAATTTGTCACCTCGATCCCGCCAGATCAGGGCTGGATCAGCCGGAACGCTGCTTTTCACATCCGGCTCTACTGGCGAACCTCGCGCGGTCTGGCATGATTTGGAATCCCACATTGCAAATGCCCTGGGCGCTGGGGAGATCATGCCGCTCCACCCTGGTTGCGCGTGGTTGCTTTCGCTTCCGCTGAATCATGTGAGCGGTTTTTCCATACTCATCCGCTGCCTACTCGCAGGTGCCACGGTTGTCTTTCCCGATCAAAATTCCCCTTTCAAAAATCAAATAGAAGATGCCGATCTCACCCATGTCTCTCTCGTGGGGGTTCAGTTGCGCCGACTGCTTGCAGATGGAGCTTCGTTTTCCCATTTGGAGGCCGTTCTCCTCGGCGGAGGGCCAGTTGATCAGGGCCTCGTCTCGGATGCCTTAGAGGCCGGTGTCCCGCTTCACATCACCTATGGAATGACTGAGACGGCGTCACAGATTACCACCAGTGACCGATTGCATTCAGTTCCCGGCGTTATTCATGCAGGCAAGCCGCTTCCCGGTCGGGAGGTTCGCATCTCGCCTGATGGCGAAATTCAAGTGCGCGGCGCGATTTTGCCCCGAGTCATTTTGTCGGGAGGCGAACTGCCCCAACCGCTGACGGAAGAAGGATGGTTTTCCACGGGGGATGCCGGGAGTTTTGATCCTGCTGGAAATCTCGTTGTCAGCGGGCGCCGGAGTCGCATGTTTATTTCCGGAGGTGAGAATATTTGCCCCGAGGTCATCGAGACTTTGCTGGCATCTTTTCCTCAGGAGCGGTTTGTGGTTTTCGTGGGAGTGCCGCATGAGGAATTCGGCGCCCGCCCGGTCGCTTTTATTGCTGGCGACGCCAGTCCGGATCGCCTGAAGGAGTTTTTAAAAGCCCGCCTTGAGGGTTTTTATGTTCCCGACGCCTTCTTGCCATGGCCGGGCGAGGTGTCCCCGGATGATGCCAAAGTGAACTTTGATTTTTTCAGCCGACTTGCCCGCGAGAGTGTTCTTTGATAGCGAAGCAAGATGATTCGATTATTCACCCTCGCCGCAGTTGTGATTTCTTCATGGTGTTTTGTTGGATGCCTCTCGTCTCCCATCACCAGTTCTGGCGGAATCGGGGCAGTGACGGTTCACGATACGAATGCAGATGCCGTCACAGCCGCTGCCCGGAATGTTTTCGCCTCGCGCGGTTACACGCTCTCTGGAGTCGACTATCCGAATTCGATCTCTTTTGACAAACCCGCCGGCGGCTTTGGAAATGTGATGTGGGGAAGCTATGGCAACCCGCAGACGATCCGGGTTCGCCTCGCCATGATGCCAATTCCAGGAACCGATAATATCCGCCTCGAGCCCAAAGTTTTTTCCGTGAGCGATGCAGGGGAGGCTGGATTTAACAGCGAGAGGCCTCTTTTTGGCATCTGGAACGCCGAGTTTGGTCCCATGTTGAAGGACATCGCGCGCAAGGCCGGCGACTAGTGTTTCTCTACCTCGTTGACATAGGCTTTTCCTCTCTCTAAACATCCACGCATACAAATGAAGATCGCAGTCACCAAAGAAGCCCTGCTCGAAGGATTGCAACGCATCCAGAATGTCGTCAGCACACGCCCGACGCTCCCGATTCTCACCAACGCACTCCTTGAGGCCGATGAAACCGGCCTGACCCTCACCACCACCGACCTGAATGTGGGCATACGCTGCCGCGTCGAAGCCCGAGTCGAAAAGACGGGCGCGATCACCATACCAGCCAGAAAGCTCGTTTCGATTATTCGCGAGTTGATGAACTCCGAAGTCATCATCGAAGTGGATTCCAAAAACGCCGCATCCATTCGCTGCGGTTCAAGTTTCTTCAAAATCTACGGTCTTCCCAAGGAGGAGTATCCCGCCTTCCCGCATTTCGAAGAGTCCAGTTCGCTCACCATGAAACAAGCCGAACTCAAAGACGGCTTGCGCAAGACTTCCTACTCCATCTCCAGTGATGAGGCGCGGTATGTTCTCAATGGAATTCTTTTTTCTCTCACGGAAAACAAGCTCACCCTCGTCGCAACCGATGGTCGTCGTCTGGCGCTTTTTGAAAGCGAGTTGGAGTTTCCGAAGAGCAACGAGCGCGATTTCATACTTCCGACAAAGGCCGTGACGGAACTCCAGCGCCTGCTCGGAGACGAGGGCGATGTCGTTATTTCCAGTTCCAGTAACTTGGTCTCCTTCCAGTTGAATGGCTCTCAATTGGTGTCAAAACTCGTGGAAGGCAACTATCCGAACTATCGCCAGGTCATTCCCGGTGAGGCCAAGGAGCGCATCCCTCTCGAGCGCGAGGCCCTGCTGAATTGCGTTCGCCGCGTGTCACTGCTCAGTAGCGACAAGACCAGTTCGCTTCGCCTGTCCTTCACGAAAAACAATCTCGATATCACGGCCACCACTCCGGAAGTCGGGGAAGCCAAGGAATCCATGTCCGTCAATTATCGTGGACGCGACATCGCGATCGCATTCAATCCCGAGTTCCTCATGGACCCGCTTCGCAGCCTCCCGAATGACGAAGTTTACCTTGAGCTGATTGATGAGATGAGCCCTGGTGTTATTAAAATCCAGACTCCGTTCCTCTATGTGATCATGCCAATGCGCGTTTCGGCGTGACCTTCGCCTCGCATAAATGGGGCATTGATCTTGGGGGAACAAAAATCGAGGGGGTCATTATGGACTCTTCTCGTCCGGGGGAATCCCTGTTTCGCCTGCGTCGAGAAACCGGTGCATCTCATGGTTACGAACACATTCTTTCTCAAATAGAGGGAGTGATCTCAGATCTGGAGTCTGCTTCAGGTCTTACCCGGCCACTCAAGATCGGAATCGGCACACCCGGTGCGATGGAACCATCCAGTGGCCGACTGAAAAACTCCAATACAACCTGCTTGAACGATCAGCCGATCCTTCAGGATTTGGAGCGCTTGACTGGCAGCCAGATTTTGATGGCAAATGACGCCAACTGCTTTGCCCTCGCGGAAGCTCTCATCGGCGCTGCGGTCGGTGCGAGTGTGGTCTTTGGAGTCATTCTGGGAACCGGCGTTGGCGGCGGGGTCGTTGTCAATGGTAGCATACTCCCCGGCATGCATGGAATCGGCGGTGAGTGGGGCCACAACCCGCTTCGTGGGGAATCCCATCCCTGTTACTGCGGTCGCTCGGGTTGCATCGAGGGTGTCATTGCCGGTCCATCCCTGGAGCGTTTCTACCGCGAGCAGGGCGGCGATGCCGTGCGCCTGCCGGAAATCTCTCTCCGTGCCCAGGCGGGCGAAAAACTCGCTATCCAAACACTTGAGCGCCTGCGCGAGAAGTTCGCGGAGTCCATCGCAGCGGTAATTAATATTCTGGATCCCGATGCTATCGTCCTCGGAGGCGGTGTAGGAAATCTCCCGTTGCTCTACGAGGCTCGCACGAGGGAGAGTGTGCTGGCCCACATTTTCAACAAGGAACTCCGCACCAGCATCCTGCCTCCCATTCTTGGGGACAGCGCTGGCGTGTTTGGCGCTGCCTTGTTGGTCGATTGAGTCTTATTCAGACTTGCGGGCACGGCGAGCGTCGATAAACGACTTTACGCAGAGCACTAGAAAAACCAGGCACACAACGCCCATGGCGATTTGCATTCCCGACGCCAGTGGTCGCTCGGCCGTGCCAGCAATGAGTGCTTCCAGCTTTGGAAGGCCCATGCCCAGACCGCCCAGCGTGCCGAGCAAGCCTACCAAAGCCGCAATATGCATGAGGTGCATCCGGATTTTAGGAATAAAGACCGAGAGCAGCCCGCAGAGAAAAATGATCGTTCCAAAAAAGGCGGGAATGAGCGCCGTGATGCTTTGCGCACCTGTGGCTACATAGGCTCCAAATCCCATCGCATCAAGAATGATTCCAAAAACAATTGCTAGTGCTGGCATGGCGCGAAAGCTGGAGGGAAAGACCGCCAAAAGCAAGCGTGAAACGGATAAGGAGTCATTGAGGGAGCGCACTGGCAGACCGACGGAAAAAGCATGGAAGCCATCGTGGCGGACATCAACCGGACGCTTGTCGGTTGGTATGGCTTACTTCAAACACGCCAAGGACAACGAACTTGGAGGCATCGACGGATGGATACGCATGAGATTGCGCTCCATCTTGAGAAAGCGACGCGGCTGCAAAGGCCGAGGTCGAGGCAGAGACCACCAACGCTGGCCCAACCGCTACTTCACCGAACTTGGGCTCTTTTGCCTGCTGGAAGCCAAAGTCTCGGAAATCATCAGTCTCCGATATGGAGCAAACCACTAACTGGAGAGCCGGATGCGGGAGATCCGCAAGTCCGGTTCGGAGGGAGGAGCGAGACAAACCAATGTCTCGTTCCCACCTCTATCCACGAAGCGGAACCCCGCCCGCCAGGTTCCCATGAAACGAAAAAGGCGGAGGTCCGTAGACCTCCGCCTTTGTTTTGAAAGAAGCGTTTTGCGCGAGCTATTGCTTGTCGAGAACGGAATTCCACTCGTCGATGCGTTTTCTCTCGGCTGCGAAGAGCGCGTCTGTGGGATCAAGGATTTCGATCTTCTCAATTGTGTCGCCCATGCGGATCGAGTCGATCACATCTTGGCCCTTCGTGGTGACACCAAAGACCGTGTGGCGTCCGTCGAGGTGAGGAGTGGGCACATGGGTGATGAAAAACTGGCTGCCGTTTGTTCCTGGGCCCGCATTCGCCATGGAGAAGATGCCGGGCTTGTCGTGCATGAGACCGGATTTGACCTCGTCCTCGAAGCGGTAGCCCGGACCTCCACGGCCAGTGCCGGTTGGGTCGCCGCCTTGGATCATAAACTGGGGAATCACGCGATGGAAGGATGCCATTGTAGTAGCCGCGCGCTTGGCGAGGTTCAGGAAATTCGCCACGGTTACCGGTGCTGCCGAAGGTTTAAGAGTGGCCTCAATAGGGCCTTTGTTGGTGTTAACGATGATGCGGATGTCTTGCATGGAGCCAGTGTCTGTCGCCGAGTGGGCGGTGATTGTCAAACCGAGAAGCAGGGCTGAGAAAATTCGTTTCATAAGGCAACCAGAATATGACCATTGAAAGAGGAATCTCAACTGCAAGTTGCATCTCTGGAATGCGGCTATGGGATATGCCGGAAAGCGGAGTTGCGAGGGGAGTGGCCTGAAAAAAACGGCTCGCCAATGTTGGAAAAGCCCGACAACTTTTGTGCTTCGATTATTCCCCCTTTTTTATGAACAAGCCTTCCCTCTTCCGCACGGTTGATGGCCGCAATTGCTTTGTGACCTTTGCTTTGGTTAGCTCCCTCTTCCTCTTGTGGGGCTTCTGCAATGGCATGATCGATGTCATGGACAAGCATTTTCAGGAGGAGTTGCACCTTACTTTGGCCCAGTCCGCCTGGGTTCAGTTTGCCCACTATCTCGGTTATTTTCTCATGGCCCTGCCAGCCGGTTGGTTGGCGACGAAACTTGGCTATCGTGGCGGCATCATTGCCGGACTTCTCATGGTGGCCGTGGGAGGTTTGTGGTTTATTCCAGCGACCCAGATTGCCCAGTTCTGGGCATTCCTGCTCGGTGTCTGTTTGATCGCTGCGGGCCTCACTTTTTTGGAAGCGGTGGCGAATCCCTACACCACGGTTCTGGGAGCGCCCGACTTCGCTGCCACGCGGATCAATCTCGCTGCTGCCTGTAACGGGATAGGATGGATTTTCGGCCCGATCGCCGGAGCGATGTTCTTTTATTCCACCGACGCGAGTGGCAAGAGCACCGGCGCGGAAACCCTTTGGATGCCATATGCGGGTGTGGCAGTCGTTGTGCTTTTGATGGTGTTGGTTTTTGCCAAGGCTCCCATGCCGGATCTCAAATCCGGGGAAACCTTGCCTGTCGAAGCAGCCGGAATTCCCAGCAGCCCCATCTCCACTCACAGTATGGCAGGATTTCTTCTCTGGCTGAATCTCGCAGTCCTATCTGTTTCCCTCGGTATGATTGCTTGCGCCATTGCCACCATTTTTTCAGAGGCCCTTTTTCTTCCGGTTCTCTCGGGAACAACAGCGCTCTTTCTCCTTGTTTTCTCGCTTGTCCTGATTTTCCAGCGAAAAAATATGCGCCCCGAATCGATCTGGTCGCGCCCTCATTTTTCCGGCGCTACGCTGGCTCAGTTTTTCTATGTGGCCGCGCAGTCGGGTATCTTCGCCTACTTCATCAACTACATGACGACCCAGCCTCCCGTTCCGGTGGGTAACGCCACAGCCTCCACTCTGGCCTCGCTCGGCTTCGGCTGCTTCCTTGCCGGTCGAGTAATCGGCGCAGGTGTCGTGAAAAAGTTTTCCGCCCACACGGTCCTCGGAGTTTACGGCGCGGTGAATGTTCTGCTCTGCGCCTGCGTGATGCTGCGCCTCGGCTGGGCGTCCACCGTGTGCGTGTTCCTTGCGTATTTTTTCATGTCAATCATGTTCCCCACCATCTTCGCGCTGGGCATTTCCGGGCTGGGTGATGGTGCAAAAAAAGCCGCCTCCTTCCTCGTCATGGCGATCATGGGCGGGGCAATCATGCCAAAGCTCATGGGACACATTGCCGACATCTCGAATGTTTCCGTGAGCTTTGTCGTTCCGCTTTTCTGTTTCCTCTGCGTGGCGGTCTACGGGTTTTTCTGGAGCAAACTCGGCGGTTCGCCTACATCGACAGCTTTCCTTCCGCAAACGAAGACATAAAAAATGCAAAAAACCCTCGATAGCCTCATCAAAATCTCACGCGAAATCGGCAAGGAGGAGCGCCGCTTGGCGATCCTCGGCGAAGGCAATACCAGTGCCGATCTTGGCGATGGAACATTTCTCGTGAAGGCATCCGGCTCCAGCCTTTCCACGCTGGACGAAAACGGCCTCACCCGCGTTCGCATGGAAACCGCCCTTGCGGCTCTTGATGATTCCGCACTCAACGACTCCGGCGTGCGAACCGTTCTGGAGGCCTCACGGGTTGATCCAGCATCCAAGCTCCCGTCGGTGGAAACCTTCATGCACGCCATCTGCCTCTCGGAAGGCGGCGCGAAGTGGGTTGGTCACTGCCACGCCGAGTCCGTGCTTTCCATCCTGGCATCCACCCACGGAGCGGCTCCTTTCCTTAAACACATCTTCCCCGATGCCATCGTCGTCTGTGGGCGTCACCTCGCCGTCGTGCCATACATCGATCCCGGTTTGGAACTCGCCCGCAGTGTCCGCGCCTCCCTGCGCCAGCACATGGCAACACACGGCGCAGCGCCCAAGGTCATTCTCCTTGAAAACCACGGTCCCGTGGCTCTCGGCGCCAGCGACATCGAGGTTTTCAATATCCTCCTCATGCTCGACAAATGGGCGCGCATCCTTTGCACCACGCTCGCCATGGGCGGTCCACGCTTCCTGCCGCAAACCGTCAGCGACCGCATAGACAGTCGCCCCGATGAACACTACCGCCGCGCCCAAATCGCTAAAACCGCCTAAAAAAACTTAAAACTTAAAACTTAGAAACTCCACTTATGACCAACCTCCCTAAAATCGGCATCCGTCCGACCATTGATGGCCGCCTCGGCGGCGTTCGCGAATCCCTCGAAAAACAAACCATGGCCATGGCCAAGAACACGGCCGCGCTGCTCTCCTCCAAACTTCGCCACCCGACCGGCGAAGCCGTCGAGTGTGTGATTGCCGATACCTGCATCGGCGGCATCCGCGAAGCATCTGCGTGTGCCGACAAGTTCCGCCGCGAGTATGTGGGCGTCTCCCTC
>CANKXQ010000011.1 GCA_947487745.1 Spartobacteria bacterium
GATGCCTTCGCCGAAAGCCTTGTGTGTCGTCGGACGCCCACGGCGGAGGTCATCATCATCCATGCAAGGCAGGTCGTCATGGACGAGCGAGTAGGTGTGAATGCACTCGATAGCACAGGCGGAAGGTAGGGCTGCGGAGATCGTGCCGCCACAGGCCTCGGCAGCAGCCAAACAGAGAACGGGACGCAAACGCTTGCCACCTGCAAAGACGCTGTAGCGCATCGCGGTGTGCAGGGTCTTCGGTTTCGTGTTGGCATCCGGTAACCACCGGTCCAATGCCCCATCCACCTTTTTATGAAGGGAGGCGAGGCGGGATTTCACATTTATCGGTGGATTTTTCAAAGCAACGGCGCTGCGACTCATAGTCACGCGCTCCCTCGGCGACAATACCCAACTCAAATCAAATTTCCTCAAACTTAAGACTCCCCTCGCCCGCCACCTCTATGCAATATGCCCGCCCTCATGCCGCAACTCAAAATTGCCGTCCTCGGTTCTGGAAAAGGTTCCAACTTCCGCGCGATCCTCTCAGCGATCATGGCGGGACACCTGAGAGTCACCCCCGTCCTCGCTGCGTCTGATGTGCCTGAGGCCGGTATCCTCACGCTGGCTGACAACCTCGGAATCCCGACGACAACAATCCACGAGCCAAAATACCGGACTCGCCTTTCCGATGGTGTCGAGTTCTCGCTCGTCAAAGAACTCCAGGCATCCGGCGCCGACCTGATCGTCCTCGCGGGCTACATGCGCCTCGTTAAAGAACCTCTTCTCGAAGCCTTCCCACGCCGCATCATCAATATCCATCCTTCGCTTCTGCCTTCCTTTCCCGGACTGGAGGCGTGGAGACAAGCGCTCTCGGCCGGGGTGAAGACGACCGGTTGCACAGTGCATTTCGTGGACTCCGGCATGGATACAGGCGAGGTCATCGCCCAATCCCAAGTAAACATCCTGCCAGGAGACACCCCGGAGACCCTCCACGCGCGCATCCAGGAGGCGGAGCATCAACTTTATCCCGAAGTCCTCGCTCGCTTCGCCCGCCGGGAGTTTCCATGAGCCGCTTCCGTCTCTACGACCTCAATCCGGAACAGCAAAGCGCAGCCACCCACGAGAACGGCCCACTGCTCATACTCGCCGGCGCAGGAACCGGAAAAACCCGCACCATCGTGGCCCGCATTACATGGCTGGTCTCGACGGGAACCCCTGCGTCCAAAATTCTGGCCGTGACCTTCACCAACAAAGCCGCCCGCGAAATGAAGGAGCGCATCAGGGGAATGCTCAACGAGGAGCAGGCGGACGAAATCACGGCATCCACATTCCATGCCCTCTGCGTGCGGATTCTCCGCGCCGATGCCGACAAGATCGGATACAAAAACAACTTCACCATTTTCGACGAGGGCGACCAACTCGGGCTCATCAAAAAAGTCATTAATCGCGTCATAGCGAAGGATGAAAAACTCGACCCCGGGCTGGCAAAAAACCTGATCAGCAAAGCCAAAAACAACGGCTGGGCCGCGCCGCAAGACGACGAGACTGTCATCGGAGCGGTTTATGCACGCTACAACCGCGAACTCCATGCGCTCAATGCGATGGATTTCGACGACCTGCTCGTCCAAGCCGTGCGCCTTCTCAATGAACACCAGGATGTCCGCGACAAGTGGCGCGCCCGCTACACTCAGATGATGGTCGATGAATTCCAGGATACCAACCGCCTGCAGCTCGACCTAGTGAGCCTGCTTGCGGCCGGTGACCCGCCGAATGTCTGCGTGGTGGGCGATGACGACCAGAGCATCTACGGGTGGCGTGGGGCCGAGGTGTCGAACATCCTCGAGTTTGAAAAGCATTTCCCAAATCCCAAGATCATCCGCCTCGAGCAAAACTACCGCAGCACGAATCCCATTCTCACCACGGCAAACCGCCTCATCAAAAACAACCCGCGCCGCCGCGTGAAGAACCTCTGGAGTTCTGTCCCCGGCGGCGATCCGGTCCATGTCGTGGCAGTGGCCGATGACAAAACAGAAGCCGAGTTTGTCGTCGGCGAGGCTGGAGCCATCCGCAATGCAGGCGGTATCCCGTGGGAACACTTCGCGGTGATCTACCGCATGAACGCCCAATCGCGCCTTCTGGAGGAAAACCTCCGCCGCATGAAAATCCCCTATCGGCTCGTCGGCGGAAAAAGCTTTTTCGACCGCCGCGAAATCAAGGATATCCTCGCCACCATCACCTGCCTCATCAACCCGCAGGATGACATCTCCCTCCTCCGTATCATCAACACCCCACCGCGCGGCATCGGCGCGACATCGGTAGAGATCGCCCTCGAGCACAGCGCCAAGGCCCACCGCAGCCTGTTTGAAACGCTTACCGATGCCGCCTTTGAACAGGAGGTTTCACGCAAGACCGCCGCGGCGATCCGCAAGTTCGCGGAGGACCTGGCAGCCGCTCGCATCCACCTCCTCACTCCGGGCGCGGACGCCTACGCCATCGTGAATGGATACCTCTCCGAGACTGGCTACTTCGAGGATCTCAAAAATTCCTGCAAGACGCCTGAAGAGGCCCTCAACAGGGAATCGGGCGCGAAGGAAATCCTCAACGCCCTGGCGACCCACCAATCGAAAAAGCGCGGCAGTGTGCAGGATTTCCTCGACGAACTTTCCCTCAACCGCGAGCGCGAGGAGGATAAGAAGGACGACGCCACCGGGCTTACGCTCATCACTCTCCACGCCGCCAAGGGGCTGGAATTCCCCCACGTCTTCCTGATCGGCGCGGAGGATGGACTCCTCCCCCACGAACGCTCGAAATCCGAGGGCACGGTCGATGAGGAAAGACGGCTTTTTTACGTTGGGATTACCCGCGCGATGAAGTCCCTCACCATCACCCATTGTCGAAACCGCACGAAATTCGGCTCCGCCATGAGCTGCCGTCCCAGCCCGTTTCTCAAAGAAATCGAAGGCGACAGCGTGCTTTCAGAATCGCACGAGGACATTATGACCCGCCCCGTCGCCGAGGAGGATCTCGCTGCATCCTTTGCCAGCCTGCGGGCGATGCTTGCAGCCGACTGAAAAGGCTTCAGGACAAAAAAAGTGAGGCCGCCATCCAGAGATTTGGATTTTTGCAGCTTGGGTTACTGGTTGAGCCATGCGCGAAGCCTGGCAGCGATGGTTTTGTCGGGATTCAGCAACTCAGGCTTGGGGGTTCGCAGGGCTGCAATTAGGTGCACGGCCCACAAAACGAGCAGGAGGAGAATCAAGGCGGGCCAGAGTTTTAGAAAGGGCTTCGAGAGCGACTGCCAGTTGGCGAAGGGACGACCGCGTGCGATCTCCAGCGCGCTTGCGAATACGAGGAGCAGGATGAAAGCAAGGAGCGGGATCGAAAGGGCGTTCAGGTAAAGCGAAGAGGCGAAGTCCCCGCGAAGAGCGGCGCAGGCTGAGCGTGTGCCTCCACAGAAAAGGCAGGGAAGGCCAGTAAGGGCTTTGAAACCGCAAGGCAGCGCGGGAAGTGATGGATTCAGGCTTTTGAGAAGCGAAAGGGAAAGGAGCAGAGCGGAGACGGCGATGATTCCAAGTCGAACCAAGCGCTGGCGCGGCGTCAGTGGCGGCATGGTCAATTGTCCTCTTCGGAGGAATCCGCCTC
Organism: Spartobacteria bacterium; assembly: GCA_947487745.1. Classification (GTDB taxonomy): domain Bacteria; phylum Verrucomicrobiota; class Verrucomicrobiia; order Chthoniobacterales; family Terrimicrobiaceae; genus UBA967. Next base: position 3,625 of record CANKXQ010000011.1, read on the forward strand.
ATGACGCACGGCAGAACAAGAGGGAATCACCAGCGTGATCTCGCCTTTTGGCGGATGTTTTTCAAAGTGGGCGATGAGGGCGGATGGTGTCTCTCGGCGGTATTCTTCGAAGGTTTTTGTGAGTTCGCGCGCGACGCACACGATGCGCCCGGGGCAGATCGTATCGAGGGCGGCGAGTGTTTTAAGAATGCGATGCGGAGATTCGAAGTAGATGCTTGTCTCGCCTCTCGCAGCTGCGGCGGTGAGTTCATTGGCGCGCCGACCGCTTTTGACCGGCAGGAACCCACCGAAGAAAAAACGGTCGCATGGAAAGCCTGAACCAACGAGCGCCGTGAGGACAGCTGAGGGGCCAGGGAGAACGCTGACGGGCAGTCCCCGGTCGATACAGGTGCGGATAAGGCGGTAGCCTGGATCGGAAATGCCGGGCATACCGGCATCCGTGATGAGAGCGACATGGGAGCCCTCAACTATGCGGTTGGCCACATCTTCACAGCGGAAGGACTCATTGTGCCCATGCAGGCTGAGGAAGGGCTTTTTGATACCGAGGTGTTGGAGGAGAAGCCCACTATGGCGGGTGTCCTCTGCGGCAATCAGGTCGGCAGCCTTCAGAACCTCAACGGCCCGCAGGGTGATATCCTGACGGTTTCCGATTGGTGTGGGAACGACGCTTAGCACAGCGGGCGGCCGGTTTTACCAACCCTCGGTGATTTGGCTGGCGATGTTATTTGCGAGATCGGCGGCAGCGTTGGACAGGGCTTGGCGCTCGATCGTTTGGAGGTCGTTGCCACTGAAGAACGAGGTCCTGCCGATGGCCGTCCCACTCATGAGGGTGGCGCCGGTGCTTTGATCAATGACGTCGTAGCGCGCTTGCACTATCAGGCCAAACTCACTCGTCGCAAGAACATTGCTTTGCACTGAGCGGAGGGCATTGCGATCGATCTTGGTGATGGTGCAGTTCAGTATGGCATCCGCCTGATCGGAGTTGACGATGTGGTAGCTTCCATCTTGTTGGAGGCGCTTCACAAGCGTGTCGGCGAACATGACCTCTATGCGAGACTCGTAGGTGTTGTTCTTAAAAGTCGGAACAGACAAATCGCGCACCGAGCGCATGGGCGTGGGGCGGATCTCACCCAACTTGTAACCGCAACCAGTGAGCATGAGGGCGGCGGCGAGGAGGGCAGCGAGCGGGGTCTTCATGGGTTGGGCAAAGCGGGTTCGACTGCTGGCATCGGAGCGACATCCCTCGAATCGGTGCGGAGCTTGGGACTGCTCACAACCGGCAACTCGTCGGCGACGATGTCCTGACGAGGCGGGCCGTTGAAATCAGCGAGGGAGGAGGTTTCCACCTGGGCTTGGAGCCTGCGGCGGAGCGCTGCGGTCTCACCGGTTTGAGCCTGCTCGGGGCCTGTGCGAAGCGCTTCGTCGCCCGCTTCACTCCGAATTTCCTGCACACGGTCGCGAGCTGCCACGGCATCCGCAGAATCCGGTGCGCGGCGGATGACGTCGTTGTAGTAGATGGCGGCGGCGCGATAGTTTTTGAAGCGATCGTAAAACTTCGCAATGGACATGAGGTCGTCGGATTCTTTAGCTCCGAGGGTCGCGACATTGTCCTTGGCCTGCGCGGCTTTTTCGCTGGAGGGGTATTGAAGGAGAAAGTCCTCGAATGTGTTTTTTGCTGTGACAAGCGCGGAGAGATCCTGCGTTTTACCGGACTGGCCGAGCATCATGTAGATGTATCCGATTTGATACATGGCATCATCGGCTATCGAGCTGTTGGGGTAGCGATCCAGAACCCCCTGGTAGGCTTTGGCAGCATCCTGCACGCGGTTTTGGCGCTCGTAGGTCAGGCCCAAATTGAACTGCGCGATCGGGGCATTTTTGCTGTAGGGGGCATTTTGGATAATCGAGGCAAACATTTCCTCGGCGCGATCGGTGCCAGAGAGGAAAGCCAGGCCGAGAAATTTCACTTTTTTTCCCGCAAGATATTCGTTGGCGATGACCACCTGCCGATTCACAGAACGCTCGAAATCGGGGGTGTCGGGGTATTGGGTCACAAGCTTCTGATAGGAGTTAAAAGCCTTTGTGCTATCGCCGAGTTCTTCATAAATCTCGGCAATGCGGAACTGAGCCTTCATGGCGAGCGGGGATGCGGGGTGATTTTTAATGAAGCGACGATAGTTACTGAGCGCGGTGGATATGGATCCCTCCTGATCATAGGCTGCAGCCTCATCGAAGTCCGCCTTCTCTTCCGGAGTGACATCCGAGTTGACCTGCTGCCGCTTGGGTGGAGGGGGAGGTTCGGTGGATTCGGGAGTCTGAGCTTCTGCCAGCGAGGAAACAACCAGAAGAGCAGCGAGAGAAATCAGTAAATATCGAAACAACATCGCGAGGCGTGGAAGTTAAGGGAGCGGACTTCATGGCGTCAAGATTTCCGGTTTTCGGGGTCCCCCACTCACTTGCAAGAAAGCGCTCCGAGTGGTAAAAAATCATTATGAAAGCGTGCATTTTATTTTCCATTTTTGTTCTACCGACTGCTCTGATGGCTCAGGATTTTGTGGCACCGCAAGGGCGCGAACGCGAGATCACAACGCAGGCGCCCAGGTTGAAGCCTGAAATTGACGGCATTGTTAAACAGATTTTTGATATCGAAAAACCTTGGCAACTTTTGAATCCCGTAGCGCCTGCGAGCTACGGGACTGGCGAGCAAAATGTCTCCAAGGATACCGTCGCAGGCACGCCGCACCACTCCGTGACCCTGACTATTGTGGGCGTGGAGTGGTGAAATTCACCACCAGATCAAAGCGGCCGACATAAGGGCGGCACCATAAAGGAGCCCACCGAGTGCGGCCAAGCGCCAGATTTGTTTTTGGGAGGTCAGAATTTTTACAGCATCCCGCAGCAGGTATGGCATACCCACAAAAAACAGCCCGGCGATAATCCAAGCGTAGGCAAGGATGACCAAAAGCAACCGGCTTGGTTCGGACCGCAGCGCGCAGGATTCCAAAAGAGGCTCGGCTGCAAGGAGGAGCAACATGCCAAGGGCGCGGACGGCTAGAAACTCCTCCACATACATCCAAGAAAGAACCGCCCCTGCGACAATACCCACAAGCATTAATTTGCGCAGCCGCGAGAACTCGCCGAGATCGATATCGCTCACCAAGAGAAAACTCCAGACAGCAGCCATGAGCAGCAAGATGGCGCCGACAGGACGGGAGCGGGGAAATGCGCGAGCGAAATCCATAGAGGCCGTGGACTTGATAAGACCCAGCGCATGCGAGAGGACCAGCAGCAGGCCGACAGCAAGCCCAGTCGTTTGCAGTGAAAGTTGGTAGATCATTTTCTTTTCTTTTTCTTAGCTGGAGCGGGTTTGGCAGTCTGCTCCCAGAGACGATCCGCAAGGGCGGCTTGGGCGGCAGCGACTTGAGCTTCTTTTTTACTGCAACCACATCCCCTACCCAACTCCAATCCGTTCCAAAGAACACAACAGATGAAAACCTTGGAGTGCTCCGGGCCTGTCTGTGAGAGGATTTGATAGTCTGGAGCGGAGGGTTCTATGGCTTGAAGAATTTCCTGCAGGTAGCCCTTCGGATTGATCTCGTCTGGTTGATTCGCAATCTCAGTGAAGACCGAGTCCATTTGACGCAGGATGAAAATACGGGCGGCGTCAAATCCACCATCCAAGTAAATCGCGCCGACAAGGGATTCAAAGGCATCGGCCAATGTGGAAGCGCGCTCGCGGCCTCCGCTGGCCTCCTCGCCGCGACCCATCATAATGAAACTGCCGAGATCGAGTGCCAGGGCGCGATCTCTGAGGGCTGGTCGGGATACGATGCGGGTTCGGAGCTTTGTCAGTTGCCCCTCACCAAAGTCAGGAAACATACGGAAGAGGTGCTCTGTGACGGTGACCTGAATCACGGCATCGCCGAGAAATTCCAGACGCTGATTGTCGAAGGGGTAGTTTTTCCGCTCAAGCGAAATACTGGGATGGGTTAGCGCCTCAGCAAGGAGCAATCCATTGCGGAACTTGTAGATAATTCGCTCTTCCAGGGGATTCATTACAGGTGACTTTGAGGGATTAATTGTCATGTGCCCAATGAATACGGATGATTTGATGCATTTCGGAAAATCTAGACCTTAGCGAGAGTTAGACAAGTTTCGGGAACCGCGCTGAGGGACAGCCATGGTCAGCGTGGGAGGCAAGGGATTCGGAGTGATGAGAATTTTCGAATTCAGACCAACTGTGTTGAAGAGTTCGATGACATCCTGGGATTTCATGCGAACGCAGCCATAGCTTACCGCCCTGCCGATGTTACGCTCCTCAGGCGTGCCGTGAATGTAGATATAACGGCGGTAGGAATTGCGATTTTTGTCATCAAGACCTTCCAGCCAGAGAATGCGCGTAACGATGGGATCACGACCCGGCGCATTCACAGGGAGGACTTCGCCAGTGGGCTGGCGGCTTTTGAAAACCGATCCGGCAGGCAGACCATGGCCAATTTTTTCTTTTATGCGCAATACGCCAAGAGGCGTGGCGTAGGAACCGGGTCGGTCGCCAACGCCGAATTTGGAAGTCGACACAGGGTAAATCGAGAAGGGCTTTCCATCGCGGAGAACGAGCATTTTTTGATCCGCAACGCTCACGACCATTCGGTGGCGATTATCAGTGACGCATCCAGCGAGCAGCATGGAAACAAACAGCACCGCAGCGTGAAAATGAAACCGAGAGACAGATGACTTCGTCATGAAATAAAAGAGCGATCAGTTAAAGACTTTGTAAACCCACGAGAGCGGGAAATGAACCGAGCAGAGCGCATGGGCGTCAAGGGGAATCTCCCGCCGCCTGCGATCCGAGAGACGCAGCATTTATAAAGGCTTTTACTAAAACGGCGTCTTTTCGGCGGGGTTCAGACTCCACCCCGCCGGCGACATCGACGGCTGCAGGTCTTACGACTCGAATGGCTTCAGTGACATTTTCGGGCGTGAGTCCGCCAGCCAAGAGAAACTTCCTGGCGGAATTCCGGTGAACAAAATCGCTGAGCAAGTTCCAATCCGCGACATGCCCGGTGCCGCCATAAGCCGCCGCCGACCAAGCATCCAGAAGCAGGTAGGGAGTGGAAAAAGCCAGCGCGGCATCGAGGGCGGAACTGTCCTTCACTCGCACGGCTCGAATCCAGTCCTTGGCTCCGCAGTTCAGGCAGTCCGCAGGCATTTCGTCGCCGTGGAATTGAATAAACTCAAAACACCCCGAGTCGCGAATACGCGCGAGCAAGTCGGCGTCCGCATTCACGAGCACAGCGACGCGATCGACGGTCTTTTCCAACGAGCGAATCCAATCGAAAGATTTCTCCGGATCGATAAATCGCTTCGAGCCGGGGTAAAAATTGAAGCCCAAGGCCCCTACCCCGGCTTCGACACACATGGCGGCGTCCGCCTCATTTGTGATACCGCAAATTTTAACGCCGACGCGCCCTGAATCAAAAAGCCTCACTTGATCAGACGGGCATCGGCTTTCTTGATGGAGGGGTGGTGGGTGATCGTGTGAATGCGCCCATCACTCGTGCGAAAAAATGAGCTGAGAATCCAATTGACCATACTGATAATGATCGCACCGAAAAAGGCATTCCAGAAGCCATCCACTTGAAAAGCAGGAATCACCTGCGCCACAAAGAGCAAAAGCAGGGCATTAACGACAAATATAAAAAACCCCATTGTTATGATTATAAATGGGATACTTAGCAAAAGAAGAAATGGCCTCACAAAGGCATTGATGATTCCGAGCAGGAGCGATGCTCCGAGCAAAGCCCCCAAACTGGAGCAACTGATGCCGGGAATAACCTTTTCGGCAGCGAAAACTGCCACCGTTGTGAACATCCAGCGGATTAAGAAAGCACTCACGGAATCAACCTAATCGCTTTCGTTTTTTTTTGAAGATTTATTTTGCAAATCCCTGATTTCGATTCAAAGATACACGCCTATGCCTGCAAAAAAAACCAACCAGTCCACAGCGACCAAGGTAAAAGCCACCTCGTCAAAAGCTGTTAAGACTCCGGCCAAAAAAATTGCAAAGCCAGCCAAACAAGACACGGCGACATCAATGACAGCCCTTGAGAAAAAAGTCAAAAAGGCTGCAAGTAAACCGACGGCAACCCCCAAAACAACCACTCCCCCGCCTGCATCGAGCGACCAGCACATTCCGCGCGAGGACATTCAGCTACGAGCCTACTTCATTTCTGAGCGCCGCCAGACCATGGGATGGCCCGGAAACTCCTCGACCGACTGGATTGAAGCCGAGTCCCAACTCGTAGCGGAAGCCAAGCGTCGGCTGAAAAAAATACTCTAAAAAAATCGCCGCCTGCGGATATCAAGGCGGATCATTCATGAATACCGAAGGCCGCCTCAAGAGGTTTCTCCATGTGAAACCCCAGATAGCAGAGGCGTCTTTCGTGGCATCCAATGCCACACTCATAGGGGATGTCCGCTTGGGCCGTGACTCCAGTGTTTTCTTCGGCGCTGTCCTCCGGGGAGACATTGATACGATCCGGATAGGCGAAGGAACAAATGTGCAGGATGGATGTATCATCCACCTCGCCGATGATCTCGGAGCCACGGTCGGCGCCTACTGCACAATCGGCCACGCCGCTATCATCCATGCCTGCACGATTGGAGACTTGTGTCTCGTCGGTATGCAGGCCGTCATCCTCGATGGCGCGGAAATCGGCGACGAGTGCCTGATCGGCGCCGGGGCGCTGGTCACATCGCGCACGAAAATCCCACCACGCTCGCTTGTATTGGGATCACCCGCCAAAGTCGTGCGCCCACTCACTGAGGCCGAGATTCTCTCCCTGCGGGCAAGTGCGGATAAATACATTACGGTTTCACGCGCACACGCTGCGCTTCAGGCGTCTACTGAATGAACCTTCCGAACCGTCTCACGGTGGCCCGCCTGGCATTCACTGGCGTTTTTGTTTTCTGTTTTGCAGTCGACTTCCCATTCCGCTTCACAACAGCCTTTGCCGTTTTTGTGTTAGCCGCGATTACGGACATACTCGACGGCATCATTGCCAGGCGCTGGAACCTCATCACCGATTTCGGCAAGCTCATGGATCCGCTCGCCGACAAGATTCTCACAGCCTCGGCATTCATTTGCCTCATTGAGTTCAGTGCAATTCCAAGCTGGGCTGTCATCTTGATCATCGGCCGCGAATTCTTGATCACAGGCCTGCGCTCTCTGGCCGCCACGAAGGGGCTTGTGATACCGGCCGATAATCTGGGAAAGCACAAGACGACATGGCAGATGATCACCATCACTTATTTTCTGCTCCTGCTAGGCCTAGGCGAAATCCAGCATCCCGCCTGGTTCCCCAGCGCTTGGTTTGTCGGAACGCACGTATTCGTTCCCATCACTGTGATCCTCTCGGTTTATTCCGGCCTCGCCTACCTCTTTAAAAATCGAGAACTCATCAAGGCAGCCTGACATTTTTCCGCAGGCCGATTGACACCCGGAAAAAACATCCCCATTTTCGCGGTGTGCATTCCTTTTCCTATGTTGATGGCACCCTGCGCTGCGAGGGTGTGGAGCTTGATGAAATCGCCAACCGCTTTGGCACGCCGGCCTATGTCTATTCGGCCGCCACGATCCAGGGAAACTACCAGCGCCTCGACACAGCACTGGCACCGCTCGACCACCTCGTCTGCTACGCCGTAAAAGCAAACTCCAACCTCGCCGTTCTCAATCTTTTGGCAAAGCTCGGCTCCGGTTTTGATATTGTCTCGGGTGGCGAGTTGTTCCGTGTTCTAAAGGCCGGTGGACGCGCCGACCGCTGCACCTTTGCAGGCGTTGGCAAAACTCGCGAGGAGATCGCATTCGCATTGAAGGAAGGCGTTTACTCTTTCAATGTCGAAAGCGAAGGCGAGCTTGCCCGCATCAACGAAGTCGCTGGATCCCTGGGAGTGACAGCCCCGATCGCCATTCGAGTGAACCCCGATGTGGATGCGAAAACGCACAAATTCATCTCGACGGGCAAAAGCAAAAACAAGTTCGGCATCGGCATCGACCGAGCTGCTGAAGTCTACGAGGTTGCCGCCAAGCTCCCCCATCTGAAAATCCGTGGCGTGCAGACGCACATCGGCTCCCAAATTCTCGAGTCCGGCCCCTTTGCCGAAGCTGCAGCCAAGCTGGCCGAACTGGTTCAGGATTTGAAAAAATCCTACGACATCGAGTTCTTTGATTTCGGCGGTGGCATCGGCATCGTTTACGACGAGGCCTTGAGCAGCGGAACTCCCGCCTGGTGGGAAGGCCAAGGCTCTTCGCGCCGTATCACGCCGGAGGATTACGCCGCTGCCATCATTCCCGTGTTGAAGCCCCTCGGACTGCGCATTCTTTTTGAGCCCGGCCGCTTCCTTGTGGGAAATGCCGGAGCGCTTCTCTCCACCGTGCAATATGTGAAGCAGACACCTGCAAAAACCTTCACCATCATCGATGCCGCGATGAACGACCTTATCCGCCCCGCCCTCTACGAGGGTTGGCATGAGATCGTTCCACTGCGTCAGTCCGCAGAGAACCGCACGCCGATGGATGTCGTAGGTCCCGTCTGCGAAAGCGGCGACTTCTTTGCCCAAGACCGCCCATTACCTCCGCTCCATCCCGATGACCGCATCGCCGTGCTCAGCTCGGGCGCCTACGGGTTTGTCATGTCATCAAATTACAACTCCCGACCGCTTCTGCCTGAGATTCTTGTCGATGGTGACAATTACCATCTCGCCCGGGAGCGCCAGACTTGGGACGACTTGCTGCGCGGCGAATCGATTCCGCAATAACCCCGCTTCACTGGGCCTGCATTCCCACAATGCGGCCTGCGTAGCCTGTCATTTCGAGATAACCGCGCCCCTTGCGGTTGCCTTCTACAGAAACACTGCCCTCCCAGTAGGCGAATGGAGCGGCGGCAAGTTCCTGGTCTGGAAAACGGGCTCGCACGGTGAGATCGAGCCCCTGTGAAGGGATTTTGATTTTCCAAGCCACGGGATATCGCCCCTTCGATTCCGAACTCGTCCACCACTCGATCGGTTCGAGTTCAAAGTCAGCAAGCTCGACTTTGTGGGCTTTGCCTGCTGTGTCCACGAAGGTGCCGGAGGAAAATTCATCACGCCCGCCATCCTTCGTTCGAATCTGAAAAAGCATGAGTTCGCCGCCTTCTTCGAACTGGAGGCTAAACCAATCCCATCCGCTTTGGTGGGATGCCAACTGATTCGTCGCCCACTCGTGATCGAACCATGTGAGTCCCTCGACCTGGTATTCCAGACCATCTATGACGACCGTTCCGCTCGTTTTCATGCGGGTCAGCGAGTAGTAATGCGAGGCCCTCCCCTCGCCTGCAGCCTTCTGGCTTACCCCGTCGCGCCCATGGATCACGGGAGCGTTTGGAGAAACGAGTTGGAGATTCACGGACACTCCGTCCTGCCCGGCCTTCAAACGAAAATCGTGCAACCCTGCGCGCTCGCACGACCAACTCTCGATCCAAGCAATTCTCGCTCCATCGTCAAAGCCGGCGTCCCCGAATGCCCCGCGCGAGAGCTTTTGAAAGTGGTGGAATTTTTTTTTGGAAATATCCGAAACAGCGAAGTGGGCGAATTTCACATCCCTCTGGAGAAATTCGGAACTCGGCAGCGAGCGCGAGGGATCGGCGACACCCTGCCGAAAAAAAGTGAGCTGGTAGCCGAGTTCCTCGCCACCTTTCGCCCGGAGATTACCTGTGAAATACCACCACTCGGTTTTGAAATCAGGATGGCTGCCATGGTCGGATGGGAATTGATAATTCCAACCTGGCAGCGCCACACGCCAGTCCGCAGGCGCCGTTGAAACGACAAGCAGAAAGCAACAGAAGCGGATGAGTGTTGGAAATTTCATCGAAGAATATAAACAGCATACGCGCGGCGCGACTCATTCGTCGCCAACCAAATCGCCTGCAGGGAAGCTTGAACAATGATGCGGACATAGTAAATTTTCGCTCCCTATGGCCGTTAAGACCGAAAAAGACCTCCCTGAGTTCCACCGAGCAAACTGGCTGAAAGCTATGAGCGCGATGCAGCTTAAAAATTACGGCTACACGATCCAGTTGCTCCAGACGATCTTGAAGAGCTGTCCCGAATTCCTCGCCGGACGCCAACTCGCCCGCAAGGCCGCGTTGGCCAAAACGGGTGGCAAGAAATCGCTCTTCTCAACCGCATCGTTCAGCGCGATGAAAATCCAAGCGCAGATCAAAAAAAATCCCTTGGAAGCGATCGATGCCTTGGAGAAGTGCCTGGAGACTGAGCCTAACAACCCTCAGCTCAACCAGACCCTGCGCGAAGCGGCGCTGGAAGCAAAAATACCGGAGATCGCTGCATTCGCTTTGGAGACGATTCTCGAAGCCACACCCAAGGACACCAAAACCCTGCACGAACTCGCCAAGCATCAACAGCAATTCGGGGCACCCGACAAGGCCGTGGAACTCTACCAGCGTATCTTGGAGGTCACCCCGAATGATATGGGTGCTATCAAGGGCATGAAAGACGCGTCCGCCTCCGCCTCGATGCAAAGCGGGGGCTGGGAAAAAGAGGAAACGACCTATCGCGATCTGATCAAAAACAAGGAACAGGCCGTCGCCCTCGAGCAGCAATCCCGCGTTGTTCGCAGCGAAGAGATGATCGAGAACCTGCTCGCGGAACTCCATGCAAAAGCCGAAGCAGAGCCAGGAAACATCGACACCTCGCGTCGCATAGCCGAGCTGTATGAGCAGAAGGAGGACTGGGAAAATGCCGCAAGCTGGTTCACCTACGCGGCAGCTCTCTCGAACAACTCCGACATGGCCCTCGTGCGCAAGGCCTCCGATTTGCAGATTCGCCAGTTCGACATCGCCATCAGCGCCCGCGAGGACTACATCGCCGCCAACCCTGGCACTCCGGAATCCGAGGCTTACGAAGCCGAACTCCCCAACCTCCAAGCACAGCGGTCCGAACTCGCCCTGCAATTTGCACGCACCCGGGTGGAGCAAAATCCCACAGACCTTCAATTCCGCTTCGAACTCGGCGAACTTCTCACCGAGAATGAACGTTGGCAGGATGCCATTCCAGAGCTGCAAAAAGCCAGGCAAAATCCCAATGTCCGCATGAAAGCCATGAGCCTGCTGGGCCAATGTTTCACAGCCCGCGGCATGCTCGACCTAGCGGCCAAGACCCTCTCGGATGCGGTTTCCGAACTCTTGGTAATGGATCCTGTTAAGAAGGATGTGATCTACAATCTGGGGCTTGTTTACGAAAAGATGGACGACAAGGAAAAGTCCGTCGATTGCATGAAGCAAATTTACGAGGTGGACTATGGATACCGCGATGTCGCGGCGCGGGTGGAAGGCTCCTACTAAGAGTTTACTTTTTCTTTGCTCGAATGGCGGGCCTTGAGGCAGGCCAATCGCCTGACAATTGCGTCTGAAATCTTTGTTCAGGGCGTTTGGCTGGACTGTTCATAGAACGGGACGAGAGTTGAGGATGAGGTTGAGGGCTTGTCTGCGGTGTCGGTGGTAAAATTCGAAGAAGGCGGACAGAGGTTCTCCTTGTTTGAAGGGAATGATGGCAAGCAGGGCGTTGCGC
>CANKXQ010000012.1 GCA_947487745.1 Spartobacteria bacterium
CTGAGACGCCGCTTCGCGGCTGAAGAATGGGTCAAGCCGGAGGTCGACCCTCCAACGATTTCGTGCTGCCGCATGAGTCAGCCCTTTTCAGAAGGAACGAGGCAATGGCGCGGGAGGCGGAAGGCTTTTGAATTTGCACCAGGTTTTTCCGCCATGTCCTCCAGAGAGCGGCTTCGTTGGCCATCGCGCCTTTCACAATATGCAGGATGTCCGCAGGGCTGTTTGAAGCGAGGGCGCCAATCGCGGTCTGCTGGATGAGTGCGATGTTGCCCTCCTCCTGGCCAGGAACAATGTGGTTCACGACAAATGGAATCTGCGCTGCGATCGCCTCCTGCACGGTCGCGCCGCCGGCTTTGCCGATGAAAATATGATGCGACCCCATGAGGTCCGGCATTTTGTCGGTCCAACCGATCAGGTGCCCCCGCTTTGGCAGACCCGCACGCGAAAGGGCTGCATGGGCATCCTGCCGCCGGCCGGTGATGACTGTGACACTGGCTTTCTGAATCGTCGAAAGATGGTTTAGCGTTTCAAAGGCTCGGTGCAGTGGACCGCCTGGAAAAAAGAGCAGTCGCCAGTTGCCATCGTGGGGAGGCGGCGCAGGAATGAACTCGTCGAATTGCAGGCCGACAGGAAAACCCAGCACATGGATTTTATCCTCCGCCACGCCATCATTGCGCAGAACCTCCGCCGTGGGTTCGTCGGCCACAATCGCCCCGTCGCATGGGTAGCGATACCATGTCTGGTTGATCATCGTGGAATCCGTGATGACCATGTAAAAAGGCATGGCCACAGCCGGGTCCACGCGCCGGATTCTCTGCATGATGTAGCCGAAGACAGGATAAGTGGATGCAATCAGGTCGGGCTGGAACTCCCGCACCAGCGAATGCACGGCGTTTGTGAGCTGCAGCAAAAGCGGCGCCATTCCCTCGATGACCTTCGGTTGGCTGAGCATCGCAAAAACCATCTTCCAAAGCCGGGGATAATTATTGATTGCCGCCGCATACCCCTTCTGGATGCAGCGGTTCACCACAGGGTTTGTGCGCGTGTAAGGGTCCACGACCAGCACCTCCACACTGCTCCCGGCCTCGGCCTGAAGCGCCTGCTGGATATTACGGGCGGCGGTATTGTGACCCTCGCCCATGCTGGCGGTCAGGATCAAAACACGAACGGGTCTCTTGCTGGATGGAATCACGCGCCTCCGATCGTCTCAAAAATAACCATGGAATCAAGCAGGCGAAGGGGGCCTTAGACTGAAAAAAGGCGAAAGTTTTCTTTTGCCTTTCAGATAAAAAACGATTCACTGCCTTAACCAGCTTCCCCTATGTCCCTTAAAAGCATTCTGGAAAACCTCGCCATACTTCCGCCCAAAGCCATGCTGATGCTTGTTGCCACAGCTGTTTTGTTGGTCGGGGGCTATTTCTTTACTCTGTATGCGATTCACGGTTTCAGCCCGGATTTTCTAGAGATCAACAAGTGCGTTGAGTCTGGTGGACGCTGGAACTCCAAATCGCGCAGCTGCGAGCAAGTTTACGAGTCGAAAATGTCTTACGACCAAGGCAGCGCGAACTCCTATCCCTAACCTATCCGCGTCCACCTGAATGCACGGGCTTGCCACTGCTGTGCCGTGGTGAAAGGATGGCGGCCTCGATGTTGAACCAGTTCAGTTCCGCTCAATTTCTGCTTGGGGACTTCCTCTTGCCGTGGGAGATGCTCATAGGCGCGGCCGGTTTTCTTGCTGCTTGGATGATCCTTGTAGTCGCTGAGCGACTCGGTTGGACGCGTTATCTCTGGAATGTTCCGCTGCTTTTTATAGCACTCGTCATCCTCCTCGGTTCGGCCTTCGGTCTCTGTCTTGCTCCATGAAAAAAAGCACCGCCTTCCTTGTAACGGCCATGGTCGTTGGCCTCGCGTTCCTGACCTCCCTCGGGATGTGGAGCCGCTACACCACCAAACCCTGGACCCGCGACGGTCAAGTGCGCGCGAACATCGTGGGAATCGCCAGTCGCGTTGCCGGTCCCATCGTGCAAATTCCCATTCGCGACAACCAGCAGGTTAAAAAAGGCGACCTCCTCTTCGAGATCGATCCTTCCACCTACATCGCCACCGTGAACAACTGCGGTGCCAAGTTGCAACAGGCCCAAGCAGCCCAGATTCAGGCGAAACAGGAACTCGACCGGCAGACCACTCTCTACCAGACCAAAGTCAACGACCTCCGCGATCTCCAGAATGCCCAGGATTCCTATGCCGCCGCTGAAGCCAACACGGCCGCAGCCCAAGCGGATCTCCAGACAGCCCAACTCAATCTCAGTTACACAAAAATCTTCGCCCCCGTCGATGGCTACCTCACAAACATGAACACATCGGCCGGCACCTATGTCTACGCCGGCGAGCAACTCCTCGCACTCGTCGACGCCAGCTCATTCTGGATAGCCGCCTACTTTATGGAAACCCAACTCCACCACCTTCAAGAAGGCGGCAAGGCATCCATCACATTCATCGGTCGAAACAACGAACCCTTCGAAGGCCTCATCGAAAGCATAGCCTGGGGCATTTTCGACCCCGACGGCTCCACTGTGGAACTCCTCCCCAAAGTGAGCCAGACCATCGACTGGGTGCGCCTCCCCAACCGTTTCCCTGTCCGTATCAAAGTCACAGGAACTCCCCCCATCCCACTTCGCATCGGCCAAACCGTCTCCGTGTCGACATCTCCAGCCCACTGAGAAAGCAGGCCAGGCCGCCTCTCCATTTGGACTGCTGCCCCTAAAAAACGCGTCTATTTTTGCCTTTGTAAATGGAGGTCAATCTTAGAAATGCATTCGCGCCGTTACAACCGATTTAAGCCACCTTAAACTGGGTTCAGTGTGAGAGAAGAGCGCATGTCGTCTAAAATAATCAAGCGCGCTTGCTCCAAATAGTCCAGCGGGGGTCGGATTTTGGCTATACCTCGATTGCCTCGCAGACCTCACGCCAGCCGGAAAAATTCCATTCGTTGGGAAATCCGGAGCACTGGATTGGTTTGACTGGCTGGATTCGGCAGTCGCGGCCATGGAGGAAAATGCAGGCGCCGTCGGGTTGGTCGGTGAGGGCAAGTCCGTCTCGGCGGGGGCGGAGTCGGGTGAATTCTTGGATGAAGTCGATTTCCGAGAGACCGAGGAAGTTGGATATGGCGCTGATGTCTGAGTCCGTGAGTTTCACAAAGCCTGGCCAGCGGCAGCAGTTCGTGCAGCGCTGGCAGGCATAGCGTGGTTTGGCGGGAGAGCTACTGGCCAAGCCGTTTTCCGGGCAGGAGGTAGTTGACGGCATAGTCGCGCACGGCGTCCTCGAGCAAGGTGGTGGGCTTGGTGTAGCCCGTTGCGCGGAGTTTCGAGATGTCCGCGCAGGTGTAGTATTGATATTGGTGACGGATGGTTTCGGGCATGTCGAAAAACTCGACGTTGGGAGTTTTTCCAAGGGCCGCGAAGAGGGAGTTGGCCAAGTCGACCCAAGTGCGGGCTACTCCGGAGCCGATGTTGTAGAGACCGCCGGCGTCTTCGTTTTCAGCGAGGTGGAGCGTCATCTCGACGGCGTCCTTCACATAGACGAAGTCGCGCATCTGGCCGCCATCGGGGTATTCCGGCTTGTAGCTTTTGAAGAGTCGAATGCGGCCGGTTTTCTGAATCTCATCGAAGGCCTTGCAAACGAGGCTGCGCATATCGCCTTTGTGATATTCATTAGGGCCGAAAACATTAAAATATTTGATCCCGATGATGTCGGGCAGGATTTCCTCGCGTGAGGCGTGGAGGTCGAAGAGGTGCTTCGAGTAGCCGTAGAGATTCAGCGGACGAAAGCGCGAGAGATCCTCGGTTTTGTCATCCATCCCCGCGCTGCCGTCGCCGTAGGTCGCGGCGGAGGAGGCGTAAACAAAGCGCGCTCCGGAGAAGAGCGCCCACCGGCAGAGGGACTTGGTGTAGGCGTAGTTGTTTTTCAGCACGAAATCGGAGTCCGTGACTGTGGTGGCGGAGCAGGCTCCCAAGTGAAAGACCGCCGAGAAGCGTCCGAAATGGTCGGCATCCTCCTCGATTCCGCTCAAAAACTCATCCGCCGGCACATAGTCCTCGAATTTCAGCGGGAGAAGATTCCTCCATTTTTCGTCTTCACCGAGGCAGTCCGTGACAATGATCTGCGTGATGCCGCGTTCATTGAGGGCATGGACAAGGGCGCTGCCGATGAATCCCCCAGCGCCAGTGACAAGCACCCGGGCTTTCTCGTGGAGAAGCACATCGGGCGGATTGAGTCTCTTCTCACCGCTGAGGCGGGAACGGAGCGGACGGGGTTGGGTTTTCATAGTGTCAGCGGTGTCTTGCGGAATCAGTGCAGGTTGATGCCCGCCGCCTCGAGTGTTTCATCGAAGAGGGCGGTCTTCTGGCCGAAGATGTATTTCGCGCCGGCGACATATTCGCGTGCCTTTTTTTTGTTGCCCGCATGGTTCTCATAAGCGGCCTGGGCATAATACCACGCCGGGGAGTTGCCGGGATACTTGATGGCATTCATCACCTTCTTGGCCCGCTCGGTTTCATTGAGACCCAGATCGCAAAGCACGACTTTGAACTGCAGCAGTTCGTTCCCGGTATCCGTGCCTCTCATGGCTTGAAAATGCTCTCGGGCCTCGGTGTATTTTTTTTCGAGAAAAAGAATTTCTCCGATGTTGTAGAGCGCCGGAAAATAACCGGGGGATTTTTTCACGGCCTTCCGAAAGTAGGTTTCTGCCGCGAGATAATCTTTTTTTCGGGTATAGACCGAACCAATCAGGTTCAGAACAAGCGGATCGTCGGGAAGCTTCTTTTGCAAGGCCTCCAACTTGGCGAGGGCTTCGTCATTTTTCTTCTCACCAAAATCAGCCAGGACGGACTCAATGGCCGCTTGGGTCGACTCCTCGGGCAGTGGTGCGGAGACCTCTCCCCATGCGGTCGCAAGAACCATTGGAAGTAGTAAGAGAATGAACGGATGCATGCGTGCGTATTCGGGAACTTTGAAGCGCTTCGCCATAGCGGGCAATCTCAAATCCTTTTGAATCCGGGCGGTCGGCAAAGCATTCGCCATCCCTGGCGAAAATCGCTATTCAAGCGGCATGAACAATCCCGGCGCCGAACCTTTGGAGATCGAACGAAAATTTCTCATCGTCAGCGATGGTTGGCGTTCATTGGTTGAGGGCTCTCCCAAGCGGCTTTCGCAGGGATACCTCTGCTCGGACTCCCGCAAGAGCGTGCGTGTGCGCATCGCCGGAGAGCGTGCGACCGTCACCGTGAAAGGCGCCCGCGAGGGCATCACCCGCTTGGAACTCCAATACGACATCCCCGTGCGCGATGCGGAACTCATGCTGGCCCTGTGCGAGCGGCCTCTCATCGATAAAACCCGCTACATCGTCGGTCACGACGGCATGAAGTGGGAGGTGGATATCTTCCATGCCGAAAATGAAGGCCTCATGGTTGCGGAAATCGAACTCGAGCGCGAAGACCAGCCAGTCAACCTGCCGGATTGGGTCGGCCAGGAAGTCTCCCACGAGGCCCGTTACTACAACTCCTGCCTCGTAAAAAATCCCTACTCGACTTGGAAGTGAGCGCGTCTGGACACGGAGTTTTTAGACAGGATTGACAGGAGTGCAGGATTAACCGGAGGGCTTCATAAAAAACTCGGGCTATCCTCCATCATGGCCGTGGATATAGGAAAAAGCGGGCTGTAAATTTTTTTAACAGATTTAAAGTTTTATATATTGATCCTTAAAAAACATAAAAATTAGTGTATTGATTCTTAATTGAGATCAGCTTTTCACGACGTTCTGCCATCCAGTCTGAGGCGCTTGTTATCCAAATTCGGTGTCGATTTGGCGAGAGCCCGTCGCAAGCGGCGCTTGACGGTCGCGATGATGGCTGAGCGTGTTGGCGTTGCGAAGGGCACCTATGCGCGAATGGAAAAGGGAGATCCAGCCGTTTCGATGGGAGCGTATGCCATGGCGCTTTACGTATTGGGATTTGGCGAGAGCTTCGGGGATTTGGTTGATATGCGGAGCGACGAGCACGGGCTGATTTTGGATGAAGAGCGGTTGCCCAAACGCGTTCGAATCAAGAAAACTCCGTCGGCCTTATGAAACGGACGATTTCGGTCTTTCTGGGAAACGGGGCGCGGCGCGTGGGGACTTTGCATTACGATGTGGCGGGATCCCGCGAACGCTCGGCTTTTTCTTATGAGGATTCCTGGATCAAGGCGCAGGATCGTTTCGCGTTGGATCCTGTTTTGCAGTTGGTGTCTGGGCCGCAGTTTCATCGCAAACCCAAAGATGGTTCGGTCTTTTGTGCGGCGATTGCTGATACGGAGCCTGATGGCTGGGCCAAGCGGGTAATTCTCCGCGATCATGCCAAGCGCCGGCAAGAGGCTCGTAAATCCGGCAAGGAAACGGAACGCGTGTATCTCAACGAGTTGGATTTTCTTCTTTTGGTCGATGACTCAAGCCGTGTCGGTGCGTTGCGTTTTCAAGATGAGCAGGGCGTTTTTTGTCGCGCTTCAGAACCAGGGCGTCGGACAGCTCCGCCGCTTGTAGAGCTTGGACAATTGCTGGCTGCGACGCGCGCCGTGGAAACCGAATCCGAAACGGCCGCTGATCTCGCATATCTGCTGGGGCGAGGCACCTCGCTTGGTGGTATGCGGCCTAAATGCACTGTCGTCGATGATGACGGCATGTTGGCTATCGGAAAGTTTCCCAGCGTCACGGATGAGCGGGCTGTAACGAAGGGAGAGGTGTTGGCCATGAAGCTCGCTAAGGCAGCGGGGATAAGGGCGGCGGACGCCCGCCTGGTTACAAGTGATGATATCCCGGTTGCTTTGATTCGCCGTTTCGATCGCACCTCTGATGAGCGGCGACTCATGTATGTTTCTGCAGCAACTCTTCTCGGGGCGGAATCAAGCGATCCCAGGGAACATTTCCACACAGAGATCGTTGATGCCATTCGTATGCATGGATTCGATGCACAATCGGACATTGAGGAACTCTGGCGGCGCATCGCATTTTCCATTCTGATCACCAATGTGGACGACCACTTGCGGAATCATGGGTTTTTGCATTCAAGCCATGGGCAATGGCGGTTGGCACCTGCATTTGACATCAATCCGTTTCCTGAACGGGCAAGAGAACTCAAGACTTGGATTTCAGAGGAAACCGGTCCGGATGCCACTATCGATGCGCTTTTTTCAGTCAGAGCTTACTTCCGCATCACGCCGCAGCGGGCCAAGGAAATTTTAGGTGAAGTCGAAAATGCGGTCGCAAAATGGCGCGAAACAGGTCGGCGTCTTGGAATGACGAATCGTGAACTGGATTCCTTCGAGGATGCCTTCGAGCACGAAGAGCGGCAGGAGGCAAGGAAGGCCTGCTAAAATCTCGGAGGGGGCACCCTCCATCATGGCCGACGACAATCTCTGGCGGCCTACCCCTCAAACGAAAATGCATAGACCGTCGTGTGGTCGTAGCGGTCGCCGGGGCGAAGGATGATGTCGCCGAGTGCGGGCGTGTGCACGGCGCGGGGCAGCCTTGGCATTCGAGGCAGAGGCCGGCGTGTTTGATGTAGGGAACGCCGGATTTCCCAAGGAGTGTGCCATCGAGAATCGCAGCGCTGTAGATCTGCACATTGTCCTGCGTGGTGAGGGTGGTCCTGGTAAGGCCGCTCGCCGGATGCCTTAAAATACCGGTTCGCGCGAGTTCGCCTTTGCTGGAACGCCGGGTGAAATGGTTGTCACCATGGTTGTGCAAAAGCACGGGAATCGCCTCGCCAAGTCGGCGGGGATGGAAATAGGGATGAGGACCGAGGTATCCCTTGAGATTATTGAACCCCAGCGCGACATCGACCTCGGACTGATCGGGGCGCATCACCCGAATCGCCGTGACGATGCCGCCGTAGTTTGTGATGTCGCACGCAAGGCCGCATCGATTCGAGAGGGTGAACAAATCCATTTCGCGTCCATCGGGCAGATTGCCGAAGGCGCGGTGTGTTACGGGGTTGTTAGACATTGCCGCTCTCATTTCTTGCCTCGGCCGGGGAATGTGAGCTCTGCGATGCCGGATTTGTCGCGGTCGCCGAATCCTTCAGTAACCATGCGGTCGAATTGCTTCTTGGTAGCCTCAGTCAGAGGGAGATTGAAGCCATTTTCATGGGCGAGGGAAAGCGCGATGCCACTGTCCTTCGCAGCGTGGGCGCCGGAGAAGAAGCACGAGTGGTCGCGGTTTTGCATATCCTCTCCATCGGTTTTGAGAACTTGAGAGTTAGCGCCGGTCTGGGAAAAAACCTCGCGCAGCATTGTGAGATCATGTCCGAGGGAGGCTCCGAGCCCCAGGCGAGTCCGGCGGTATTGATATTCATTACCATGTTCACGAGCGCTTTCACTTGCGCGGCCTTGCCCGAGGCACCGATGTGGCGCAGGGAAATGCTGAGGTCTTTGAGAATTGGCTCGGCGCGCTGCAAGGCCGCATCGGTTCCTCCGGTCATGAGATAAAGTGTGCCTTCGCGGGCTTGGGTGATGCTGGATGCCATGCAGGCTTCGAGCGATTGGGCACCAACTCTCTGCGCGAGCGCCTCGATATCGAGGTGGATTTGCGGCGAGACGGTGGCGCAGTTGATGAAAAATTTGCCCTGCGCTCCAACCGTCAGGCTGTCGCCCTGCTCGGCGAAAATCGCCCGCATGGCCTTGTCATCGGCCACAACCGTGATGATAACGCTCGCAAGTTCATTCACGCGGGCCAGCGTTTGCGCAGCCTCGGCTCCAATCTCGGCAGCCAAGTCAACAGCGAGTGGCGTGTGACTATCGAAGACAGCGGTGACTTGGTATCCTTTATCTTTGAGGCGGCGGGGCATGTTCGGGCCCATGCGGCCGACTCCAACGAATGCGATGGTTTCGTTCATAAATTTTTAATCGGCAAAGAAGGGATTGGCGTGCTTCTGTTCGCCGACGGTGGTGAGCGGACCATGGCCAGGGCAGATGATGGTGGTGTCCGGAAGGGTCAGAACCTGTTCGCGGTTGTTGCACAGGGCATCGGCGTAGGAAACCATCCCTCCGCCCATAGACCCCGCAAACATGGAATCTCCGACCACTGCGATGGGCATTGCCAGGCCTTGGATAAAATAAGTCACCCCGCCCGCCGCGTGCCCGCTGGTGAGGCGCGTTTCGACGGTCAGGCTACCTATGTAGAAAGTGCGCCCGGCACCGAATGACTCCGCACCGGCAAGCGGCTCACGCTCGCATACCCATGCTTGCGCGCCGGTCTTCTCGATCAAGCGATCCAAGTCAAAAACATGATCCGTGTGGATGTGGGTAATGAAAATTTGTTTCACCTTCAGCCCGTGGCTTGCGGCAAAATCCAGCATTGGCTGGCCATCAGCTCCGGTGTCAAAAAACGCTGCCTCCCTCGTCGAGGGATCCCATACGAGGAAGGAATTCACCGTCATGTCATCGAATAAGGAGTTGAAGTGCGCGAGGCCCTCGATCTCCTCGACAGGTTCCGGTTTGTAGCGCGACTCCGCCAAGGCGAAAAGGGCATCAGCTCCCAGCCCGAGAGCAGAAGCTACTTTGCGGAGTGCCACCTCATCCACCATGCCGACTTTCAGATTTTCTATTTCGGCAACGGTCGAACCCGAGCGCGCGGCAAGTGCCTCATTGTTGAATCCAAGCCCTCGCTGGGCTTTGGCGATGATGTCAGTAAAATTGTCTTCCAGTGGAATGCTGAGCGGCATGGTTGAGAATTTTCTCATTTCGTTTCACAGGAGAAGCCTCAAATAGCTCCAAGCAGAAGACCGCATTCAATAAAACGGCACACAAAAGGGCCGCGTCGGTCAGTTCGAATATTGATTTTTGGCTGTGATCGGATGATCTATACCTTGATGACTTCCTCAGATCTTATCACCATTGATCCCTATGTTCTTGGAGGAATACCTGTTTTTAAGGGGACAAGGGTTCCTGTTAAGTCCCTTTTTGAATATCTTGAGAGGGATTATTCTTTGGCCGAGTTCTTGGAATGCTTCCCGTCCGTCACCAAAGCGATGGCCTCCGAAGTTCTGGAACGATCAGAAGCCGCCTTGTTCGCCGCGTGAAGATTCTGCTCGATGAGTGTGTGCCTTGGCCCTTGGCTAAATTACTCGAAGGCCGAGTTTTGATGCTTTTGTGACTTCAGATCAAAACTTACGATACCAGCAAAATCTAATGGGTCCGAGGATTGCTATTCTTGAGCTTTCAACAAACGACTGGCATGCAATTCACGCGGGCGTATGGAAAATCCCCCACGGAAACGCGGCAATCCCTGCTTAAGCAGGAAGCCTCACCATCCAATCCTCTGCCTCCAGACATCGCGCCGAGGATTTATTGGTGAACCCGAAAAGCGTGGCCATCACCACCCCGGGCACGACCCTGCGGTCTATTACTTGGCCTTGCCTTGATTGGCTACGGCGTTCATCGCGGCCGCAATGGCATCCTGGTCGCCCAGGTAGTAGCTCTTGATCGGCTTGAGATCTGCATCGAGTTCATAAACCAGCGGAATGCCGGTCGGGATGTTCAGCTTGAGGACCTGCTCCTCGGTGAGGTTGTCGAGATACTTCACAAGGGCGCGGAGGCTGTTGCCGTGGGCGGCGATAATGACGCGTTTTCCTGACTTCACAGTCGGAGCGATTTTTTCATGCCAGAGTGGAAGGAAGCGATCGACAGTGTCTTTCAGGCACTCGGTGAGGGGGAGTTGGGACTCGGAAATGCCTGCATAGCGTGGGTCATGACCGGGCCAGCGCTCGTCGGATTTCTCAAGTGGTGGCGGTGGAATGTCATAGCTGCGGCGCCAGACCAGAACCTGTTCGTCGCCGAACTTCGCGGCGGTTTCGGCTTTGTTCAGGCCTTGGAGCGCGCCGTAGTGGCGTTCGTTGAGACGCCAGTCCTTTTCCATGGGAATCCAGAGTTGGTCGAGTTCGGTCAGGACGCCCCAGAGAGTGTTGAGGGCGCGTTTCAGGACCGACACATAGGCGATATCGAATGTGAAACCTTCCTTTTTAAGAAGCTCGCCGGCGGCCTTCGCTTCGGCGCGGCCTTTGTCGCTGAGTTCGACATCGTGCCAGCCAGTGAAGCGGTTTTCTTTGTTCCAAGTGCTTTCGCCGTGGCGGATGAGGACAAGTTTGTGCATGGAGTAAAAATGGATCGAGGGGTTGTTATAGGAAGCCCTCTGCTCCTTGGCAATTTTTACCGACAAAAAGAGACTTCCTCATGCAGGCGCAAGTGCGGGGACATCAACTTTCCAGTTGGATTGCATAAATGCTGTCCGTCCCAAGCGCCTGTGATGTGATCTCCATTTGTGCAGTCTCTGCAGCGAGCGGCAAGTCGGGGGGAGCGTCAGGAATGGAGGAGGCGATTCTAAGAAACTCCTCCGCATATCGTGTCGGAGTGTGCGGCGCTTGAGTTGGCCAAGGAGTAGGGGTGAGGCGTGCGTTGCGGAATTTTTCCAGACAAGGGTTCAGGCGCTCGCAGGCTCTCCAACTCTCCACAGGCGGATGGGAGAGCACCTCCATCTGGGCGTTTCGAGTCAGGCGGCTAAAGGAAAATGGACCTCCTGCATCCGCGGCCAAATCGGGAAATATCTGTTGAAATGGCACGGGAAGACGCTCTCTCGCGGAATCGCCCAGTCTCGCGAGTCGTTGAATCTCCGCTTCGACATCAAAGAGCTCAGGTGCGATCTGGATGTCCTCGTAAATCTGGGGAAACTCAAAGCCCATCGAGGCGAGGTCTGGCATGACCGCCGGAATCTCCCGCGCGACGAGGGGCGTGCCGGAGGCTGCGGTCTCCACAAAGGTCATGCCGAACCCCTCCTGCACAGAGGTGTGCACGACCGCTTCGGCGATTTGTAAGAGGTCAGCGACGCGCGGCGCACCCGGCTTGTCGAGCAAGCCGAAATGCACACGCCAACCGTGTTTCGCAACCGCTTGATTGAGATCGTGCGCGTAGCTGGCCTCGTCTTGCGAATACTGGCCGGATGTGGTGGCCAAAATTGCTTCCGGCCTGAGCCAGCGGGTGAGCAGGATCGCTTCGAGGAGGTTTTTACGCCTGAGAAAACGGGTTGGGTAGATCCACAGCGGGGCTTCGCTTTTGAGTTCCTTTGCCACCCATGCCTTGGCGGCGTTGATATTCGCTGGGCTTGATGCGGCGGGGCGCAGAACGGGGTTTGGCAAATGAAAGGCGCTCGCCGGAAAGCAGCGCTTGAGTGTTTGAAAGTCCTGCAAATTGATTCCCGTATGCACGGAGCGTGTGCCGGGGGCGAATAGGATATCGGCCGCGCTGGAGAGGTCGTGGCAATCGCATTGCTCGAGCTCGTTCCAGCGCGCCCAGCGGCCGGCGCACCAGAAATCATGGTGATGCAAGATCAGCGCCGCGCCCGCTTCTTTCGAGATTTTCGCGACTTCCCGGCAGAGGATGGCATTTCGGGCGAGGGCGGGATTTTGAAACCAAATCAGCGTGCGAGAGGAGGCGCTGCCCTCCATTACCCGCAAGAGCGCGCGCTGTATTTTTCCCGAGATGGATTCTGGAGTCTCAGCCTGATTGGAAAAATAGTCACAGGCCGGTTCATGGATGAAATCGGTGGGTAGGCCGAGCGTTCCCAGATCAGCGCGTTCGCTTTCATTTCCTCCGCTGAGCAGGGTGATCCGGTTGAGCGATGTGCCCGCCGCTGCGGCGATCGCAGGTAGCGTCAACTCCACCACTCTGCGGACGCCGCCCGGACGCCAGTGGTAATGAATCACCACCAGATGCTCGAATGGAAAGGGCGCCTTGCTCATCGCCGCAGGCTATCAGTTTACAGGGCTTGCTCAATGCCGCTCAGGCGCTGAGAGTGAGCGTTGTTTCTATGGCGGATTTTTACCAGCACGGCACGATTGCGACTCTTCATCGCCTCGGAAACCCTGACTACAAGAGCCTCGAGGAGGAAATGGTTTCACTTGCACGCACTTCGCCCCTTGCGCTTGTGCTCCCGTGCCATGCGCGGGATTTGAAATCCACCGCTCTCGCTGCAATCGTCGCCGAGCTTCGTGATGCCCGTTTTGTGAGTCATGTCACGGTTGGCCTCGACGGGGGTGATGCGTCGGACTTCGACTCCGCTCGGCAGATTTTTTCTGCGCTCCCACAGCGGGTTTCGATTCTCTGGAATGACGGCCCGCGCATCAAAGCCCTCCTCGCCGATCTGGCCCGCGCCGGCCTCGATCCCGGGCCAATGGGCAAAGGCCGCAATATGCGTCTCTGTGTCGGGCAGGTGCTCGCCGGCACAGACACGACAGCCGTTGCCATCCATGATTGCGACATACTCCACTACCGTCGCGAATTGCTCGTGCGCCTTTGTTTTCCAGTGCTTCATCCCGACATGGCGTTTCATGTCAGCAAGGGTTTCAGTGCCCGTTTTTCGACGCAGCTGAATGGTCGCGTCATGAGGCTTCTCATCACTCCTCTGCTTCGCGCGATGGAGGGCCTCGAGGGCTTCTCTCAAACGCTCGCGCCCTTGCAGTATTTCCGCTACCCGATCAGCGGCGAGGTTTGCCTGCATCGATGCGTTGCGGAAAGCGTGAGATTCCCTTCCGACTGGGGCGTAGAAACTGGCATGATGGCTGACGTTTTCCGTGTGGCCCGCATGGAAAGGATTTGCCAGGTCGATATCGCCGAGAGTTACGACCACAAGCACCAGAGCCTCTCGGAGGGAGACCCGGATGCCGGGCTGAACAAAATGGCATGCGATGTTGCCCTCTGCCTGTTGCGTGCCGCCTCCCCGGGAATTGAGTCCCCGGCATCGAACCCGTTTCAGGGCCTTGTCGAAAAATTCCTTCAAGTCGGCAAGGGTATGCTGCGCTTTTACTCGGCCGACGCCCGCATCAACACCCTCAAGTTTGATGGCGAACTCGAAGCGCGCACGATCGAGCTTTTTGCCGCCAGTCTTGAGCGGGCGATTTCCATTCACGAGGCCGATCCCGGCAAGCCTGCCGGAGCCCCCTCCTGGCAGCAAATCGAGTCCAAGTTGCCAGGCTTCGGTATCGCCCTCGCGCAGGCTGCGAGCGACGATGCCGCTCGCTAAACAGAAGCCTTTGGAATTTTTACTCAAAAACTGCTTGCCATTATAAGGCAAATCCCTAACTTGCCCGCTCCGCTGATTTGGGGGCTCAAGAAAAATCCTCAATCGCTCTTTATCAATCATGGCAGCACAAAACAGTCAGAAAATCCGGATTCGCCTGAAGGCATTCGATTATCGTATTCTCGACGCCTCGGCCTCGGAAATCGTCGAAACCGCCAAGCGCACCGGTTCCAAAGTCACCGGCCCGATCCCGCTCCCCACACGCATCGAGCGCTTCACCGTCAATCGCTCCCCGCACGTTGACAAAAAATCAATGGAACAATTTGAGATTCGCACTCACAAACGCCTTCTCGACATCGTCGAGCCCACATCAAAAACTGTGGACGAGCTCCGCAAGCTCAACCTCCCAGCCGGCGTCGACATCACAATCAAAATCTAATTTAAAGCCATGAGTATCGGACTTCTCGGAAAAAAACTCGGCATGACCCGCATCTATGATGAAAAGGGCCGTGTCACACCAGCCACCGTCATCGAAGCGGGCGGCAACCACATTCTTCAGGTCAAGACCGCTGATAAGGACGGCTACTCCGCCGTTCAAATCGGCTACGGCGAACAAAAGCCCCAGCGCGTGGGCAAGGCCATGACCGGCCACTTCGCCAAATCCTCATCCACCCCGAAGCGCTTCATTCGCGAGTTCCGCCTTGCGGATGGTGAAGTCGCACCAGAAGCCGCTGCGCTTCCGGTGACAAACTTTGAGATCGGACAGTTTGTGGACATCATCGGACAGTCGAAGGGCAAAGGCTTCCAAGGCACCATCAAACGGCATAACTTCGCCGGTCAGCCTGCCAGCCACGGTTCCACCATGCATCGTCGTAACGGTGCTATCGGTAACCGATCGACTCCTGGTCGTGTCTGGAAAAACATGGGCATGCCAGGCCACATGGGCGATGAGCGCGTCACAGTTCAAAACCTACGCATCCTTCAGGTGCGCGGAGATGAAGGCGTTCTTGTGGTTGCGGGAGCGATTCCTGGAGCGATCGGATCTTTT
>CANKXQ010000013.1 GCA_947487745.1 Spartobacteria bacterium
GTGGGACATGAGCATTATTTATTTGAGCGAACGTCCCCAGTCACCTGCCCCGGACCGTCGGCGCGACGGATGCCGGGAGCGAAGCGACCAAGCATCCGGCGTGACGACGGGTAGGGGTTAGGTGGACTGGATGGTTCGCATGTTTTTCATGGTATTATGTGCAAAGGATTTTCACAAGCATCTGGGCAAGCCCCCCTATTTGGCTTTTGGTAAACATCGCGTTGGTGCGGATAAGTGTTGCGCGGGGAGCGGACTTTGATGCAGGGTAAAGAGCAATCTGAAGCTCCGTTACTCCATCAGACCGAATTAAGCTTCTCCAGTGCAGAATTAGTGACAGATCAACCAGTCCAATATTGCTCCCTTGTGTTCCGGAATTATCTGTCCCATCGACAGTTCTAGCTTCGATGGCCAAGAGGTTTCCTCCAGCATAATCAACTCCAAAATGATACTCTTTCAGCAAAGCGATCATTTCGGGGTCTGTTTGATTGGCTAATTTGTTCTTCCACTGGGATGCGGTCCGCTTCTTCCATGTCAACACCGAGTCTTGGTCTCCAAGCAACGCGAATACCTTTGCGGTCGCCGTTTCGAATATGGGCAGCGATGCTGTAATTGTTTTGACTATCGACTCAGAAAGCTGACTGGTTGTCTGGGTGCGAAGCACGTCGCTTGCAGTTTCGGTGAGTGATTTAAATATGTCGAATGGGTCAGTCATGATATTATTTGCGAACGTCCCCAGTGACCTATCCCTGCTTGCTTTCGGCACTGTTCCTGCCCGCGAAGCGGATCAGCAGGAACTGTGCCGAAAGTCCCGAAGGGACAGGGATTAGGTCGACTGGCTCGTTAGCTATTTTGTTTCCATGGCGATCTAAAAAAGAAGACGCAATGCCATAAATCTCATTTCACTCAATTTTGTTTTGATTTTCAAAATACTCTATAAGTGAATCGCCAAGAATTTCTATGACGACAGCAGCAATTGGTGCTTTGACTGCCCAGCCTGCAAAAGGAACAAAATTGAGAGCTTCAAGCGCAGCAAGCTTTCCAAGAACAGCGGCCAATCCAACTCGTTTTGCAACCTCAATTGCATCCTCCATTGTGAATAGGCCTTTGTATATCTGACCAATATGATAGGCCATAGTGGTTTCCAGTGCCATCAATGCTACTGATGTTGTTCCCGGAATAACGGCTGCAATCACTATCCCCGTGCCAACAGCGGTATATCCGTGAACCCAGTTCTTTGCTTCCTCTCGTTTACTCATAGTGTGTAGTGTTTTTTAATGTCGACGATGTAGTGTGGTTATTATTTGCTAACGTTGTTTGGTCACACAAATTTCCAATTTAACCATCAAGGCGAGAAAAAAGTGGACAATTCGGGCGGGCTTTGAATTATGGGAGGTATGAGCGAGGGGAAAGAGAGAATTGTTGCGGAGCATCCGAAGGCGTGGGTGGTGCGGATGGTGGAGGGGCGAGGGTTGAGGGTGGCGGAGAAGACGCTGTATTGGTGGAGCGTGCATTTGGAGCGGTTTTTGAAGTTCTGTCGGAGCGCAGGGGCGGAGTCAAGCGAAATTCCCGAGGTGGCGGCAAGGTTGTTTTTGGAGTCGTTGCCAGTCGGCGGTTCGGCGCAGGATTTCGCGCGCGAGCAGGCGCGGATGGCGTTGGATGTTTTTTTGTCGGAAATAGAGGGGTGGACGTGGGGCGAAGATCGGTATGGTCGGGTGGGGCCGAAATTTCGGTTGAAGACGAATTCGGCAGGGTTGACCACAGAGGACACCGGGGGCACGGAGGGTTGGGAATCCACAAATCGAAGAGAGAGCTCGGATGAGGTTTCATTTTTGTCTGAAAAGGGCGTTTTGGCGCCGCGGGCAGAGTCTCTGGGCGCAGGAGGTTCTGCGTTGAAACTTACGGAGGTTGGGCACAGAGCTGGGCAGAATCGCGAGAGTTGGGAGGCGATGCGGCGGGCGTTGCGGGTGCGGCATTACGCGTTGCGCACGGAGGAGTCGTATCTGCATTGGGTGGGGCGGTTTTTGAATTGGTTGGACCGGCGTGGCGGGGACTTGGAGGCAGTCGGCGAGAGAGAAGTGCGGGCTTTTTTGGAGGAATTGGCAGTTGGGCGAGGGGTGGCGGCTGCGACGCAGAATCAGGCGTTTTCGGCGCTGTTGTTTTTCTTTGGCGAGGTGTTGAAGCGTCCGCTGGAAAAAGTGGATGCGCTGCGGGCGAAGCGGACGACGCGGCTGCCGGTGGTGCTGTCGCGCGAGGAGGTGCGAAGGTTGCTGGGCGGGTTGGAGGGCACGATGTCGCTGATCGGGAGGCTGCTCTACGGGACAGGTATGCGGATGATGGAAGCGATCCGGCTGCGGGTAAAGGATGTGGATTTTGACCGCCAGCAGGTCATCGTGCGCGAGGGAAAGGGGTCGAAAGACAGGGTGGTGATGTTGCCGGAGACGCTGCGGGAGCCGCTGAGGGAACATCTGGAACGGGTGAGGATTCTTTTCCATGAGGATCGTGCGGCGGGCTTGCCGGGCGTGTGGTTGCCCGGTGCGTATGGGGTGAAGGACCCGAAGGCTGGTGAGCGCTGGGAGTGGCAGTGGGTTTTTCCCTCCAAGAGCGTGGGCAAGGATCCGCGCAGCGAGTTGCGGCGGCGGCACCATGTGCATGACAACGGAGTTGGGAAGGCATTGGGCGTGGCGGTGCGGCGGGCGGGGATCGCAAAAAAAATCACGGCGCACACGTTGCGGCATTCATTTGCCACGCATTTGCTGGAGGGCGGGGCGGATATCCGCACGGTGCAAGAACTGCTGGGCCACAGCGATGTGAGCACGACGATGATCTACACGCATGTGCTGAACCGACCCGGCGTCTCGGTGCGGAGTCCATTGGACGCGTAGCGTGCGACGCTTTCGCGAGGCGAGCCCGGCAGCGGGCGCAGCTTGAGGCTCTTTTTTTCAAGCCGCCTTTGCTTTGAATCGGAAGCCGGGCTTGCCCTCAAAGCGGGCATCCTGAGTCCACAGGAAGGCGTCAAGCGGAGATGCGAGACCTCTGCCTGCCACCGAGAAGGCGCTACTGCGGAGGAGCGTTGCTGATTTGGTGGAATGCGGCCAGCTCCGCAAACACATAGCCAACGAAGACCTGCACCTCCGCCCGGAGAAGAATGCGGTCGGGGTCGTTGCTGAGCCAGAGGGTGCCTGAGCGGAATTTGCGATGGGGTTCGAGCGCGTTGCCTTTTTTGGTGTTCACGCTTTGGATTTTGATGTCGAGGCGCAGGGCGTCGCGCGGGGTGCCGGCGATGGCGATTAGCTCGGAGCCGAGGGATTCGATATCGACCAGAAATGGCGATCCGCCCGGGAAGACGAGAGTGCGGACTTTATCGCCTTTGGCCAGAGGCTGGCTGCGAATGAAGAGGGAAGCGGCGAAGAGGTCGCGGATGGGAGCGATTTTGACTGGCTTCCACTTGGAGGGCTTGGCATCGGGCGCGATCCATTCGCGGAGGCTGGTGAGGTTGCCGTTGTTACCCTCGATGCGCGTGGACAGGGTGCGGGTGGCGTATTTTTCGAGTTGGGCGGATTGGATCGTTTGGAGGCCATCGCGGGTGGCTCGGGCATCGAGGCTGGCGTCGAGCTGGTAGAGCGTGCGGGCGAAGCCTGTCGTGCCGCCGGAGCTGGTGAGAAGGGCATTTCTCCCCTGGTAGGAAATCGCGGCGAGGGCTTTTGCGGCGGATATCTCCGCCCAGCCGAGGCGGTATTCGGCCTGGAAGGGTCGGATCTCGGGGAACGGCCCGGCGACATCTGGAGAGAGTGTGGACTGCCAAGCGCCAGCGATCGGGAGTGCGAAAAAAAAAGCGACGAGGAGGGCCGGCACGGGAATCAGGGTGCGGAGCCAAACCAGCCGAGCGGCTGCGGATTGATGCAATGGTTGATCTGCTTCACCTCGGTGTAGGCTTCGTAGCCGTAGGTGCCGAGTTCGCGTCCCATGCCACTTTGTTTGTAGCCGCCCCATGGTGCCTCGTTGAAGGTGGGGTGGTAGGTATTGATCCAAGTGATGCCGGCGCGGAGGCGGCGAACAACGCGCTGGGCTTTCGCACCATCCCTCGTGAAGACGCCGGCGGCGAGGCCGTAGATGGTGTCGTTGGCGATACGGATGGCCTCTTCCTCGGTGTCAAAAACCTGGACAGCGAGCACCGGGCCGAAGACCTCCTCCCGCACGATGCGCATGGAAGGTTTCACATTGGTGAAAATCGTGGGCTGCACAAAATTTCCCGCGCTGCGGTGGTCGTTGTAGGTGGAGCCTCCCGTGAGGAGCTGAGCCCCTTCGCAGCAGGCGCTCTGAATGTGCTCGAGGACTTTCTTCTGGTGGGCGCGGGAGATGAGCGGGCCCATTTCGGTGGATTCCTCCATCCCGGAGCCGACGACGATTTTTTCGGCAGCGGCGGCGAGTCGTGGAAGGAAAGACTCGGCAAGACACCGCTCCAGGAGCAATCGGGAACCGGCGCTGCAAACCTCGCCTTGACCTGCGAAAATCGCAAAGAGCGTATATTCCAAAGCGCGGTCGTGGTCGGAGTCGGCGAAGACAATATTCGGACTCTTGCCACCGAGTTCGAGCGAGACTTTTTTGAAATTCGAAGCGGCGGCGGCAAGGATTTTGCGACCGGTCTCGCCACCACCGGTGAAGGCGATTTTATCGACCAGCGGACTCTCGGCGAGTCGGGCCCCGACGGGCGCACCGGGCCCGTAGAGCAACTGTGCGACGCCCGGAGGAAATCCAAGCTCGTCGATGAGTTCGAAAAGCAGCGAGGCGGAGAGTGGTGTGAGTTCGGAAGGTTTCAGGATGCAGCAATTCCCCGCCGCAAGGCCGGGAGCGAGCTTCCATGCGGCCATGAGAAGCGGGTAATTCCACGGAATGATCTGCCCGCAGACGCCGATCGGCTCGCGCACAGTCTGGCAGACGATGCCGGGATCACCCACCTCAAAGGTCTGCCCCTGCGGCTTCGTGGCCAGCCCGGCGTAGTAGCGGAAACAGGCGGCAGCATCCGCGACATCGAAGCGGGATTCACGGAGTGGCTTGCCACAGTTGCGCGTCTCCATTTCTGCAAATTCCGCCGCACGCGACTCGATGAGATCGGCGAGTCTGAAAAGACGACTGGCCCGCTCTGGAGCCGGAGTGCGGGGCCATGGACCGTTGTCAAAGGCCTCGCGGGCGGCTCGCACC
This sequence comes from Spartobacteria bacterium, assembly GCA_947487745.1. GTDB lineage: Bacteria > Verrucomicrobiota > Verrucomicrobiia > Chthoniobacterales > Terrimicrobiaceae > UBA967. The sequence continues at coordinate 5,200 of CANKXQ010000013.1, forward strand.
GCTTTGTCCACATCCTCAATCGAGGAGTCCGCCGCCTCGCCGAGTTGCGAATTGTCGGCGGGATTGTGAAACGAACGCACTTTTCCGTTCCACGCGGGAACGAATGCGCCGTTCACATAGTTTTTTAGAGTCATCACATCCTCCCGGGGTTCCAGAGTGCGGCGTTGATGCAGGACCAAATGTGGATCATCCAACCCAGCATGCCAAAGCTGATGAACCAAACGACGCCCGCGCCAACAAAGAAGAGCAAGGCCGCAAGCACACGACCTTGAACCAATTGCCCAAGACCTGGAAAAAAGAAGCTGCAAACAGCCGCGATCACATTGCCCGCCGATCCCTGATTTTCATTCATGGAAAAAATATCCTGCCTCCAAGCGGGTTTCGCAAGCGATTCCCGAGCTACGGGACATCAGGTTTTTCCATGACATGCCCCTATGTTTTTGGGAGTGCTTGCGGGTGCCCCGGACTGCAACAACGACTCAGTGGATGATGCCGCTTCTGAAAGTGGTTGTCATTTTCGTGGCCTGCTTTTGGATTTACTCGCCCGTTTACGATGGCGAATGGCTCTGGGACGACGACTACCTGCTGACCAACAACGCGGATGTGCAGGCTGCCGATGGACTTGGCAGGTTGTGGTTCGCACCCGCGACGGCGGATTATCTGCCACTCACCATGAGCGCGCTCTGGCTGCAGTGGCGGTTCTTTGGACTCGATTCCACGGGCTACCACATCGTCTCCATCCTCCTCCACGCGCTTGCATCCTGCCTGCTTTGGGTGCTCTTGCGACAAATGCGCCTCCGGGCGGCCTGGTTCGCCGGCCTGATCTTTGCCGTGCATCCGCTGGGCGTGGAATCCGTCGCTTGGATTTCCGAGTTGAAAAATACCCTGTCGCTCCCGTTTTTTCTGGCGGCGGCTTGGTGTGTCGTCCGCTTTGAACAGGGATCCGGCCACCGGTTTTACTTCGCCGCGCTCGGGCTGTTTCTTGCAGCGATGCTGAGTAAGAGCTCGGTCGTCATGTTCCCGTGCGTGATGCTCCTGCATGTCTGGTGGCTGCGGGGTCGAATCTCTTGGCACGACATAGTGCGCAGCGCGCCGTTTTTTCTCATTTCGCTCTTGCTGGGTCTGATCACTCTGCACTTCCAATTGAATCGCGCCATCGGCGATGAACCGATTCCGATCGGCGGGTTTGACTCGCGACTGGCTATAGCCGGGATGGCCTTGCTTTTTTATCTGACGAAGATTTTTTGGCCGCTCACGCTGCTGCCGGTCTACCCGCAATGGAAGGCGAACCCGCCGGAAGCCTACCAGTTTCTCCCTTGGCTGCTCATCATTGGAGCTTTCGTTTTTTTCTGGATGCGGCGCAAAACCTGGGGCCGCCACGCGCTGATGGCTTTTGGATTTTATTTCATCACCATCCTGCCGGTGCTGGGGTTTGTGGCGATGTCCTATATGCGAGTCGGCTGGGTGGCAGATCATTTCCTCTACATCCCGATGATTGGAATCATCGCGTTGGCGGCGGCGGCAACCGGCTCGGCATTTGCGAGGGCGAGCGATGCGGGGAAACAAATCCTCTTCAGCGGCGGCATTCTTGTCGCTGGAGGGCTCACCCTTTTGAGCTACAATTATGCCGCTATCTGGGAAAACGAGGACAAACTGTGGAGCTACACGCTCCTGCACAACTGGGACTGCTGGCAAGCGCACAACCGGCTTGGCGCACGGGAATTCAATCGAGGAAAAATCGATGTCGCGTTACCGCATTTCCGCGAGGCGGTGAGGCTGCGTCCGGACCTCGCGGAAACCCGCAACAACCTCGGCTCCGGCGTGCTGGCGACCAAAGACACCAAGGCGGCCATTGCAGAATTTCGGGAAGCCATGCGCTTGTCGCCCACCATCATAGCCATTCAAGCCAACCTCGCCCGCGCGCTTTGGCTCGATGGACAATACCGCGAGGCATCGGAGATTTACGCCGATCTGGTTAGGAGATTTCCCGAAAATCCTACTTTTCTTTGCAATTTCGGAGTGAGCCTTTTCCAAGAAAACCGAATTCCAGAATCCGTGAAATGCTTTGAGAGGGCTCTCCAGATCAACCCCGACCTGCAAGACGCCAAAATAAATCTCGAAGCAGCGCGTAAGAGATTATTGGAGAATTAACTCCCTCGTTCTTACTGCGACTGGCTTTTCAAATGAGGCCAGTTTGCCAATCAAGCCAGGCCACTCGATGCGGTGCAGGTAAACGCGCCGTCCGTCCAAGTCGCCTTCCGATTCGCTCAGAATCCGCGCGCGATCAAGCCCGCCAGAAATCCCTGTTCCTTCCAACTTTAAAATCGCTTCCTTAGCTGTCCAAAGCTCCAAAAAGCTTGAGCCGGAATCCATGCCGGCGGCCACTATGCCAGCCAATTCGGCCGCCGTAAAAAATCGCTTGGCCAGAGTAAGGAAGTCGGTGCGACGGTCGGATTTTTCCATATCAAATCCCACTGGCGACCGCGAAAAGACAAGCGCCACTTCACTTCCCGTGTGGCTTAAACTGAAGTGCAAGTCCGGCAAATTAATTAAAAACGGCTTGCCTCCGGGGTGCGTATGAACCTCAGAGATAAAATCGCATTTTTTTGTATAATATTTTACAATCGATATAATTGCACATCTACTTAAAAGAAATGTTTGACGCGCATTTTGACTGGAGATCGCATGAAGTCGGTCCAGTTCCTCCCGACTTAAAAGATTGCTATCAGGATTTCCCTTAGCCCGCCATACATCAAACTGCCCATAATCAAGTATGTTGGGTTCTATTTTAAAATTTCCCGCTGGCATACTTTTTTCTTGCAGCACACTCACATTCCTTGTTTTTTAGAATCCTAATGAAAGTAACAGATATCAACACACAAACTTTGACGGCACTTCTTTCTCTTACCAAGAAAAAAGAAACCCTGCTGGCCAAGGTGGCACAAGTGGAAAAAGAAATCGCGGGACTCGCCTCAGGAGAAGTCCTTGCGGCAACCCGTATCCTCCGCGCAAAATCCATCAAAAAACGCCGTGGAGGAGCCAAGGGCCCAAAAAAACCACGCTCGCCCAAAGGCTTTATGCAAGAGCAAATCATCAAAATTCTGCAAGCCGCCGGTGAAGTGGGCGCCGGGGTCAAGGAACTTGCTCAAAAAGTCGAAAAACCGGTTGCACAAGTTCATGTATGGTTCAGCACCACAGGCAAAAAGCTTGGCCAGTTCCAAAAACTGGAAAGCGGCAACTGGAGGATTCTTTCCGGCACAAACCACCAAGGGTAACACTTACTCAACTCAACAAAAAGGCGTTTCGCAGCATATGCGAAACGCCATTTTTTTGGTGACTCAGAAAGCTTGCGCGACTTCCTCGCCGATGATTTTGAGCCCCGCACGCACATCCGCATCACTCATGGCGAATGAGATGCGGAGGCATTCCCGGCGGTGGCGCCAATCCTCGTCCGGCAATCCGAAAAAGAAATAATCTCCCGGCACGATAAGGACTCCGCGTTTCTTTAGGTTTTCATAGAGCTCGCGCGAGGTCTTTTTTGCTCCATCCAGCCAAAGCCAAAGGAAGAGGGCGCCTTCACTTTCATGGAGGGCATAGGGGGCATCCGCCGGGAAAAATTCCGCGATCGCCTCCAGAGCGGCGTTCCGTTTTCGAAGATAGAAGGGCCGAATGATCTCGCGGCTGAGGCGAACGATTTCGCCACTGGCAATGAGCGGACCCGCGATCGCCTGACCGAAGTTTCCATTCGCGAGACCGGTCACCGCCATCATGGACGAAACGGCGGCAGCCACCTCGGGCGGAGCCACAACAAAAGCGGTGCGCGTGCCGGGCAGTCCGAATTTCGACAGGCTCATCACATGCACAGTCTGCCCGGTCCAAAGCGGCTTGGCCTCGCCAAAAACGATACCGGGAAATGGCCACCCATAGGCATTGTCGATGATGAGCGGGATGTCACGCTGCGCAGCGATATCCGCGAGATGCCGAAGCTCGGCATCCGAGATCAGGTTCCCGCTGGGATTCGTAGGCCTCGAGACACACATGGCGGCAATATCGACACCCGGATCGAGATTTTGAAAATCCACATGGTATTTGAAGCGGTGCGGGCTGGTGTGCGAAATGCCGGGCTGGACTCCTGTGAACATTCCCGGCTCGAGCGCCTGGTTTGCATAGCCGATGTATTCCGGCATGAGCGGGAAAAGAATGCGACCGGGCGTTCCATCGGCACGGCAACCGCCGAAAAGATTGAAAAGAAAGTAAAATGCCGTCTGCCCACCGGGCGTCACCGCAATGTTCTCCGGGCCTACCGGCCACCCGAATTCCTTGCGAAGCAAATCGGCGAGGGATTCCAGCACGCCCGCATTGCCGCGGGGCGGATCGTAGATCGCCAGCGTGCGCCGCAGCACGGCAGGGTCGGCTGTGATTTGTTCCATGCGCGCTTTCCACACGGTCTCCATTTCCCGGATGTGCGCGGGATTCCCCCCTCCCAGCATAAGCGGAGCGGGACCGACTCCTGAAAGCGCTTTGCCCAAATCGTCCATGAGGCTCTCGATACCGCTGCCGCCGGAGAGATTCTGACCGAGTGCTGAAAATTTCATGTGCGCCACGATGCGTGATGATCGCCTGCGGTTCAACCTCTGGCTTTTGAGTCTTGAGGACGGCTGCCTCATCTGATTCCCTCACCCGCTTGTTGAATTTCGACGCCATTCCAATCCGCATAAAATCCTCCCTCTTTCGGTCTGCCAGGCTCATCTTGGCAGGATTGTCCTTCTGCCTCGCTTCCTGCGCCTCCGTGAGCGTGGACAATATCCGCCAAACGAGTGCCAATCCGCCCGTCGCAGCTCCTGACGAAATCCTCATCCTTCCCTTCGCTTGGAATGAAGATGGCCTGCGCGTGGATAGAAAGGGGAAGGATTTTGAAACCTTCCGGGCTGAACTCCAGACCCGCCTCAACAGGCACCTGATCAAAAAACTCGGCACCCATGTCGCTCCGGCGCGGGTGATTTCCACAGAGGACGGTCTGCCTCGCGGGAACTACTGGCTCCTCACCGGCCGCTTCGCGCGGATCAACCAAGGCAGCCGACTCCTCCGAAGCACGCTGGGCCTTGGCGCAGGCGGCACAAAAATGGAAACCATCGTCGTCGTGCAGGATCTGTCAGGGAAGGTTCCCAACAAATTTCTCGCCTTCGAAACCACAGGCGGATCGAACATCTCCCAAGGCATAGGAGGCATTGCCACGCTGCCGGTGAGCGGCCCGATGGCTCTGACTTCGTTATTCAATGCGGTGGATGGCATACGCAGTGGAGTCAGTTTCGACACGATGCGCACGGCCCATGAAATCTCAGCCACGCTGTCGAACTACCTCCACGAGCGTGACGCGCTCGGCAAAAAGCCCCACATCAAACCCAAACGACTCGGAGAAGTTCCCATTCACCTGCCGTTTGCAAAGGCGAAGAAAAAACCTGCCGAACAAAGCAGCACGCCCTGAGATCAATCCCCGAGCAGACAGTCCAAGACTCGCTCGGTATCCGAGAAATCCTCGAAAAGAAAATCCGGCGCATGCTCTTCCAATTCGGCGAGCGAGTAATGCCCGGTCGCTATGGCCACGGTCTTCGCACCGATCGCACGCCCGCACTCGATATCCCGGGGCGTGTCACCGATCACATAAATCCGCTCGGGTGGAAACTCGATGCCATGCCGCTCCAGCGCCCTTGCCTGCGCGAATTTTCCCAGCTCGTTGCGGTCGTGGTGATCATCCGCAAAGGCACCGAACTCGAAAAAATTCCACACACCATAGTGCGTGAGCTTGATCTCCGCGCCGCGTGTGAGATTTCCCGTGAGCAAGGCCAAAACAGCTTCCGGATGGGTTTCAAGAGCCTTGAGGACGGGCACAATTCCTGGCAGTAGCCGACCGTCATGCCGAGGCATGCGGCCTGCAAGGTGGTGCAAATATTCATCCAAAAGAGCCGCCACATTTTCAGCACTCACTTCGATGCCGTGCTTAGCCAAAAGCTCGCGTGCGATTTTCGCATCCGTGGCACCAGCCAGAAGAATCCCCTGTAAATCCTCTTCCACGCCGAAACGCCCCTTCATCGCATCCTTCAAAGCCCCCTCACCCGCTCCACCGGATGTGATCAGAGTGCCATCGATATCGAAAAGCAGGAGACGGCGCTCAGTTTCCATCCCTCGCAGGTGCTTCGTCCTCGTGGTCGTCATCCTCGTGCGGAGCCTCTTCGGGCTCGGGTTCGAGAATTTCGCCGTGTTTGGTGAATTTGCGGTGACGCTTGTTGGCAGGAAGCGGACTGAGCGTCATGCCGACAGCACGTCCCACAAGCTTGGGCTCCATATCGACATGGGCCATTCCTGCCAAGTCATCCCGCACACGCTGAACAACGAGCAAACCAAGATTCTGGTGGGCCATTTCGCGGCCACGGAACTGGAGTTGGATTTTCACCTTGTTGCCCTTGTCGAGAAAGTCCTCCGCATGCCTGATCTTGGTGAGGTAGTCATGGGCGTCGATGTTAACCCGGAACTTGATTTCCTTCACCTTGCTGACCGCGTGTTTCTTTTCCTTTTCCTGCTTCGCCAAGTCGTAGCGGAATTTCCCGAAATCCACGATACGGCAGACTGGCGGCTGGGCATTGGGAGCGATCTCGACGAGATCCAGTCCGAGAGCACGGGCTCGCCGGATCGCCTCGTCCAGGCGCATGACGCCGAGCTGTTCATTGGTTGCGGCAAGAATCACGCGCACCTCGCGGGCGCGGATTCGTTCATTGATACGGATGTCCTTGATATTAATAGAAGCTCCTCTGTGAGGGGTGTGAATTCAGCGCACGAATCAAATTCATCGTGCCACAGCGTGGGTGAAAAACGAGCGCATGCCGCGCATTGAAAGAAGAGAAATCAAGCGCCGCATGCAGACGAAACAAAAACAGAAAAATGGCAAATCTCCTTACGAGGTATCATTTGTGCAAAGAGGTAGATAGCAAACCACGCTCCTCGGCAAGGGGATTTTCGAATTTTTTTTCGATTTATCGCATTGGCGGACACCACGCACTCGGGTGCAATCTGCACAGATTTGCAAAAATCAGGTGTCATTTTCCCCGACCAAAAGCCCCAAACTTGATTCGGCCAAAGCACTCCTGACTGGCTCCAGCGCATCTTCCGGAAAACCCATCGGCACTTTAAAATCCGCATCCAGAATTTTCCTCAACGCGGCAAGAAACACTCCCGGTTGATCGTCAAAATCGATATCCAACTCCTGTGGAAAAACCGCATCCAAAATGGCGACACCGCAATCCGTCTCCTCCAGAAGTTCTTCACTCCAGCGGATGATGACATCAATCGCCGACTCTTCCGGAAAGCGCTGGGCAACGAGCGAGAAAAGATCGCCCCGCGTGCGGACATTCAGCAGCAGCGCTAGAAAAAAACGATGCTCGGGGTCTGAAATGCGGGCCCGCATGGCCTTGATCCGATCCCGCCGTCCGCACTCGTCCAAAGTGGATTCGATACCCAGAGCAAGCGCGCCGTGTTTTTTTTGAAAAGCCGCATAGACACTCTCCCACACCCCCGAATCCCGCAGGTGTCCCATGCAGTTTTGGAGAATGTGGAAGCCGCGCTCGAAGTCCAACTCCTGGATCATCTCCAGCACCAAATCCAAATACGCGGGGTCCTGGATTTGCTCGAGCACATCAAGCACCTGGCGCCGCCTCAGCGTGAGCGGATCACTGAAAACGGGATCATAAGCGACATGCGGAGGGAGATAGTTGAATTGCGGTCCAGTGCCCGGATCATGCTGCGTGCGCACGACCGCTGTGATCGATGGCGTATCCAAATGAAAAAGGGAGTGGATACAGGAGCGACCCGAAATAATCGGCACCGTGCACCCCGTCTCGAGCAGGGAAATTTCCCTCATCCGCAAATCACCCACGCGGAAATGCGGCGTGATCGCGGTGTCTTTTTCGAACTCGAATTGCGCATGAATGCTCGATCCAGACATCACATGAAACGCACCGGAGAATTCGTGCTGATGAATCGCCGTCGTGCCATCCATCCAAAAAAGCAACTGGATGTAAAAACGAGGGTTCTCGTAAACAATGATCTCAGGCTCGCCGAATCCAGACTCCGTCTGCGAAGGCTGTGAATCGTCGAGCAGGAAGGCCCGCAGAAATTTCTCCAAATCCACATGGCTGGCCGGCGGGTTGTTCCGCAACTCGTCCATCGCGATGCCGGGAAATTTTTCCAGTGAGAAATTCTCCTGTTTCCACCGCATCAGAACGGCATTTCCGAGCTTTTGAAAAAATGAATCCATGCAGCAATCTCCCACCGACTGTGAGGCTCCGACAAGGAGGAACTCCGAAGGCGAAAACAAAACCTCTGCGCGATTTTAGATCCTGAGAGATCCTCTAAACGCCCGGACTGCGAAGTAAGACTGCGGGCCGTTATGATAGGTGAAGACACGACCGAATCGACGATCGCAAAAAATCGCGCCCCCGAGGCTTCGAACACTTTCGGGCGTTTTCACCCAACTCGATGTCTTCGTATCGAACTCACCGAGTTGTTGCAATTCGCGGTATTCCTCCTCGGTCAAAATCTCGATTCCCATCTCTGCAGCCATGTCGATGGCGTTATTGTGCGGTTTGGCTTCCTTGCGTGATTCGAGACCCTTCCTGTCGTAGCAGAGGGACGCTCGCCCCTTCGGAGCTTGTTCGGAGCAATCAACGAAAATGAGCTCTCCAGTCACTCGATCTTGGCCAACCACATCGGGCTCTCTTCCGGTGCGCTCCATTCCATAAAGGGACCAAAGCTTTCCGGCGTTCGCCTCCAGCCTCGCTTGGACTTGAGGCCAGGCCACGTCCGCATGCCGCCGCATATTCGACTCAAAGCGCGTTTTCAAGACCTCAAGAAAATCGCTGCACAACTCCGGCGGGAGTGCTTTTGCGGGCGCGGGGGTCATCTTAAAATCACACCTTCGCGTAAACTTCGGCGCCCTTCTCGACAAACTCGCGGCTTTTTTCCTCCATGCCTTTCTCCAAGGCCTCCTGTTCGGTCACGCCTTGCTCAGCGGCGTATTTGCGGACGTCTTCCGTGATTTTCATGGAGCAGAAATGCGGGCCACACATCGAACAGAAGTGGGCACTCTTCGCGCCGTCCTGCGGAAGCGTTTCGTCGTGGAATTCGCGTGCGGTTTCCGGGTCAAGGCCGAGATTGAATTGATCCTCCCAGCGAAACTCGAAGCGGGACTTCGAGAGCGCGTTGTCGCGGTATTGCGCCCCGGGATGGCCCTTGGCGAGATCGGCGGCATGCGCTGCGATTTTGTAAGCGATGACGCCATCCTTCACATCCTTCTTGTTCGGCAGGCCGAGATGCTCCTTCGGCGTCACATAGCAGAGCATCGCGCAGCCATACCAGCCGATCATGGCGGCTCCAATGCCGCTGGTGATGTGATCGTAGCCGGGGGCGATATCGGTGGTCAACGGCCCGAGTGTGTAAAATGGAGCCTCGCCGCACCACTCGAGCTGCTTGGCCATGTTTTCCTCGATGAGGTGCATCGGCACATGACCAGGGCCTTCGTTCATGACCTGGACGCCCTTTGCCCATGCGCGGCGGGTGAGTTCGCCCTGCACCTGAAGCTCGCCGAAT
>CANKXQ010000014.1 GCA_947487745.1 Spartobacteria bacterium
CTCATTCGAAAAGCAAGCCGGCTGAAAGATGACGCTGCTCTTGCCATTGTGCTGAGCGTTTTCTTTGGGGCAGGCATCGCCATGCTCAGTGCAATCCAACAACTGCCCGGCGGGCAGGCAGCGGGGCTTGAGCGCTTGATTTACGGGAATCCCGCATCCATGACATCCGCCGATGCCTGGTTTGTGCTGCTGGCGTCGCTGTTGGTTGCAGCGGTTTGCGGGTGTCTTTTCAAGGAATTCACCCTGCTCTGCTTCGACGAATCCTACGCACTCACGGCAGGCTGGCCCGTGCGTCCGCTCGACGCGCTGCTCATGGGATTGGTTGTTTTAGTAACCATCGTGGGTCTTCAAACAGTCGGCATACTGCTGGTCGTGGCCTTGCTTGTCATTCCCCCAGCTGCCGCGCGATTTTGGAGCGATGACCTGCGTGCGATGGCCCTCGTGGCGGCGGGAGCCGGGGCACTGAGTTCCATGGCAGGTGTGGTAGCCAGCGCGGTTTTGCCCGGCCTTCCGACCGGTGCGCTGATCGTCCTTTCGGCCGCTCTCTTTTTTGGCGTGAGCCTGCTCATTGGGAAAAAACGGGGGCTCATCATTCGCCATCTCCTCGAGCGGGAGGCCGCGCGGCGGTTGAGACGGGAGCATGTCTTGCGTGCGATTTTCGAATGCGCCGAGGAGGGAAATCAGGTCGTGACCCTCGACCAGATGCTCGCCAAGCGCCCTTGGAAAAAACAGGAACTCGCCTCGGAGATCAGCCTCCTGACGGATGAGGGGTTGCTCACCACAGATCCATCCGGTGCCAGTTTTCAACTGAACGGTCGTGGAGATAGTGAAGCGAGACGGTTGGTTCGAAACCACCGCCTGTGGGAAATTTATCTTCTCAACCATGCGGATGTCGCCCCGGCGCGGGTGGACCGTGATGCCGACCTCATCGAGCATGTCCTCGACCAGCGCTTGGTCGATGAACTGGAAGATCTCCTCGATGAAAAGGCTCGCGAGCGCCTCGTGCCGGGGAATCCTGAGAAAGGCCTGCCATGATCTGGACGGAACTCGACACATGGATCGTTCTCACTGGCGCATTGACGGCCATGGCCTGCGCGGTGCCCGGCGTTTTTCTGCTTCTGAACAAGCAAAGCATGCTCGGTGATGCAATCAGCCATGCGGTGTTGCCGGGCTTGGCGATCGGCTTTCTGGTCTCAGGTTCGCGGGATCCGCTTCCAATGTTTATTGGAGCTGTCCTTGCCGGACTTTTTACTGGCGTTGTCAGTGGAGTGATCGAGCGCCGTGGACGTGTCGAAGCCGGAGCCTCCCTTGGCGTGGTTTTTTGCAGCCTCTTCGCTCTGGGACTTATATTGATTCGCTTGGCGGCGGACCATGTGGACTTGGACCCCGGTTGCGTGCTGTATGGCGCGCTCGAACTTGCGGTGATCGACTCCGCCACCGTGCCTCGCATCGTCTGGCAATCCGGTGCCATTTTGATTCTGAACCTCTTTCTCGCCGGCGTCTTCTTCAAAGAACTCCAAGTTGTGGCTTTTGATCCCCGTTTTGCCAAGGCGAGCGGGATTCCCTCAGGCTTGATCCAGCAGGGACTCACCGTGGTTACGGCCCTGACGACAGTCGTGGCCTTTGAAAGTGTCGGCAGTATTCTTGTCATCGCCATGCTCATCGTGCCAGGTGCCTCGGCCATGTTGCTGAGCCGAAGTGTCTCGGGAGTTCTGCTCTGGAGCCTCGTTGTGGCCATCAGCAGCGCTGTGCTGGGACATGTGTTAGCGATTTCGGTTGGACCGACCTGGCTGGGATTATTGACGGGGCGTCATGATCTGGGCTCCTTGAGTTCCGCTGGAATGATGGCAGCCAGCGCGGGCGGAATTTTCTTCAGCCTCCTGGCCGCGTCGCGCCTTGCTCCGAGAGTTCGGAGTTCGTCGCAAAGACGCGCCGTGTGAAGATCGGGCAGAGGCTTTTGCTTCCCCCGCTCGGGCGTGTCGGGCTAAACTGAGAATTGCATGATCAAGGTCGAAAAACTCACAAAGCGCTTCGGTGGATTTACCGCTGTGAATGGCATCGATTTTGAGGTGCAAAAGGGCGAGATCGTGGGATTTCTCGGACCAAACGGCGCGGGCAAAAGCACAACGATGCGGATGCTTTCAGGCTTCCTACCCCCCACCTCTGGCAAGGCTGAGGTCGCTGGATTCGATGTGTTTGCAGACTCACTCCGCGCGCGGGAGCACATCGGCTACATGCCAGAAAGCGTCCCGCTTTACACCGATATGCGGGTTCATGAGTTCCTTCGCTACCGTGCGGCCCTCAAGGGGGTTCCAGGCCGCCGCCTCAAGGAGCGCGTCGGCGATGTGCTGGAGCTTTGCGGGCTGCAGGATGTTGAAAAAAAGATCATCGGCAACCTGTCCAAAGGCTACCGGCAACGCGTGGGATTGGCGGATGCCATGAGCCACGAGCCAGACCTCCTGATTCTCGACGAGCCAACCATCGGATTGGACCCGAATCAAATACGACTTGTTCGCGACTTGATTCGCAATCTACGCCGCCACCACACCATCCTTCTTTCGACCCATATTCTTCCCGAGGGGGAGATGCTCTGCTCACGGGTCATCATCATTAACAAAGGCGGCATCGAAGCATTGGACACGCCTCAAAATCTCCGCGCCCACTTGGGACAAGCCGGACACATTCTTTTCGATGCCATCGTGCCGGATGCCCAAGCGGCGGCATCCGCTCTCCGCGCACTCGAATCCGTGCAAAGCGTGTCACACCGCGCGGATGGCGAGTGGACTGTTTTCACCATCCATCCCGCTCCGAGTCACGATCCCCGGGAATCGCTTTACCGCCATGCGGTGGATAATAAATGGAGGATTCGCGAGATCAGTCGTCCGCCGGTCTCCTTAGAGCAGGTTTTTGCCGAAGTCACCGGAGGGGAGGAAATCTGACGCTATGAGAAAGTTTTTGATCTTATTCGGGCGCGAGGTTTCCAGCGCGTTTCACCAACCTCTGGCCTATGTCGTGCTGTTTTTCTTCCTCATCGTCACAGGCTTCAATTTCCAAGCGGGCGTCACACTTCTCAACACCGGGGCGGGAACTGTCACAATGGTGCAGGCATTTTTCAACACCGTCTATTTTTGGTTCCCCTTCGTGCTGGTTTTTCCACTCATCACCATGCGGGTCTTCGCCGAGGAGGCAAAAATGGGAACGATCGAAACGCTCATGACAGCGCCAGTGAAGGATTCTCAAGTCGTCCTGGCCAAATACGCCGGATGTTTGTTTTTCTACCTCATCCTCTGGGCACCCAGCCTCATTTACTTTGTTGTTTTTCAGGAAATCACCGGCGTGAAAGCCGCAGGCGCGGTCGGGAGCTATGTCGGAGCCTACGGCATGCTGGTTCTCATGGGGCTTCTTTTCACAGCTATTGGCTGTCTGGCCTCCGCGCTCACGGATAATCAGATCGTGGCTGCCATTATTTCCTTCGCGGCGATTCTGGGATTCTTTTTTCTGGGACTCCTTTCGTTTCTTTTGCCATCCACAGGCACATTTTTGCGCGAGCTGACTTATTATTTGTCGCCCGTTGAACACATGATGGATTTTTCGCAGGGGCTTTTCGACACGAGGCCGGTGGTTTTTTACATCAGCTCCACCCTCTTGGTCCTCTTCGCAACCTTTCACATTTTTCAATACCGCCGCTGGAAATCATGAAGCCGCCGCGCACTGGAATCAAAGTCAGCATCGGCCTGCAAATTGTGGCTGTGCTGGTGATTTATGCATTGGTGAACTACCTCAGCTTCCTGCACTACGAACGGAGGGATTTCTCCCGCTCGCAGAAGTTTTCACTCGCTGGGCAGACCCGTGCGGTGCTGAAAGAATTCAAAAAACCGCTCGAGGTCATCATCATTTCCTCCCCCACTTTTCTATCGCCGGTGAGCCAGATTTTCGGAGACCTGCGGAGTCTCATGAACGAGGTTCTTTTTAACAAACGCGAGGGCTTGAGAATCGAGTATGTGGATCCAACGCGGAATCTTTCGCGCATCCAGGATTTGCAGGCGAAATACAAGCTCACCAGCTTGGACAACCTCATCATTCTCGACTACGAGGGGCGTCACCGCCTTTTGAATATCGCCGAGATGGGAGACTTCGACCTCACTCCCCTCGCCCAAGGCGGGCAACCGGTTCTGCTCGCTTTCCGTGGCGAGCAAGTGCTCACAAGCGCGCTTCTGGCCCTCCTCAAGCCGGATTCCGAGACCGTTTATTTTCTGACAGGCCATGGGGAGCCATCAGCCGATCGAGAACTCTCGAATCTCTCCGAGGCCATCAGCCAGCAGAATGCCGTCGTCAAAACCCTCTCCTTGTCATCCGCCGATGCGATACCTCCTGATGCGTCCGCGCTGATCCTGGTGGCCCTGAAATCAGACCTCGATGAGCGCGAGGAGGCTGTCCTCGGCGCATGGCTGCGAGAGGGCGGTAAAATGCTCGTCCTACTCGATCCCAACAGTTCCACGCCTCGCCTGCACGCGTTGCTGGCGAATTCGGGCATTATTCCTCGCGACGACCGCGTGCTGCGATTGATCCAGCTTCCCTTGGCCACTGGAATCCTGCGCGATGTCACGGCCCATGTTTTGCCGAATGCCGAGGTAACCCGCCGTCTTGAGGGGATGAATATTCTTTTCCCCGGAGCCACGCAGTCCCTGGGGTTCGACCAACCCCTCGCCCAGCAGGAAAAAATCCGCATCCGCCCGCTTGTGGAAGCCGCCGAAGAATTCTGGGGAGAAACTGCCTACCTCCCGAATCAACCCGGAGGCGTGGCCTACCAAGACGGGATCGACAACGGACAACCGCTAATCATCGGAGCCTCCGCAGACCGCGATGCCGTGGAGAACGACCGTGTCGGCATTCAAAGTTCCCGCCTGATCGTCATGGGATCATCCCAATTCGCGTTCGATGCCGGACTCAGTCGGCCAGGTCTCGACCTCATTGTTGGCTGCGTGAATTCACTCATCGACCGTGGCAGCGTCAGCGGCATCACTCCCAAAAACGCAACCCGCTTTGCGCTCCAACTCACCGACATTCAGCTGTCGCGTCTCGCGCTGCTGGTCATTGTCGGCATCCCGGCCCTAGCCGCTGTTTTGGGGCTTTTGGCTTGGTTGCGACGCCGCGCATGAGCCGGATTTCGACCATCCTCCTCCTGCTCGCCGCCATTGGACTTGCGGTGTTTGTTGGAACAACACACCGCTGGCGTTTCTCCACAGAGCGCATCATCCAACCGGGCTCCGCCTTGTTTCAATTCGACCCGGAGACCATCTCCGGCATCAGCATCAAAAACGGCGATCAATCCTTTCGCATCCAACGCTCGAACGATGGCTGGCATCTCACGAAAGGTCTCGAGGACACGGCTTCCCCGGAGGCCATCAATGCGCTCATCCAAACCGCGCTGGAGACTCCCGTTCTCGACCGCATCGATGCCACGGAAATCCGGGATGATAAAAACCTCGCGGGCTACGGAGTTCTCAAAAGCAGCCTGCAAATTGACTTCAAAGGCGACTTGCCTCGCTCCCTGCTCATTGGAAAGACAAGCCCCGACGGCACCCGCCAGTATGTCGCATTTGAGAATTCCAAAACTGTTTATCTTATCCCAAGAGACATCGTTCGCCTCATCACGCTCCCGATCGAAAAATACCGCGACCGGCGACTTCTGCCGCTCGATCCCTCCCAGATCGAACGCATTGTGTTCCGCAAAGGCAACTCCAGCCTTGAACTGGAGCGCGAGGCGGATGGTTGGAAAATCCTCCGCCCCTTGACCGCTCCAGCCGATGACGCCGCCGTGGATGAACTGCTCTCGAAAATCCACGCCCTGCGGCTCGAGAACTTTGGGCTTGAGATCAAGCCCGAGTCGCCGGGAGATTCCCGCATCGACTCATCTGCGGAAGCAGAGTTTTTTACCAGCACCAATAAGTCACCTCATGCGATAAGGATTTCAAAACCCACTGCGGATGGAGCCGCAACGGTCCGCTTGGACCCGAGAAAGATCAGCGGCACGGTTTCAGGCAATGCCGCCCCCCTCATTGGACCCGATCTCGAAAGCCTCCGCGACACAGCACTCTTCCGGATCAATCTCGACCTTGTCGATGTCATCCGAATCCAAACCAACGACACCCAGCGAGACATCACTCGCACCCGCGAAGGTTGGTCCGACAACGCTCCACACATCCAAGATATCGCAAAAACGCTGGCTCGAACGAAGGTCGTGAACCGCCTACCCGCCACGCCATCCGAAATCGAGAAATGCGGACTCGGCACACCTCAAAAACGAATCACCTTCCTTGCCAAGCTGTCCGAAAACACACCGGAGGCCACCGCTGGAGAGCATATGGTAGCCAGTCTGGCCATCGGAACCCCGCTGACCGATGGACGCCTTCCCATCCAAATCGAAGGAACTCCCGAAATCCGTCTCGTGCCCGCCGAACTGCTGGAGTTCTTGCCTTAGGCCGAAATCTCCGCTGCCGCCGGGGCATCTGCCAAAAGAGTGGCATTGGCCTGCTCAATCGGCCCTGCAGGAATACCAGCATCCCCCGCGAGCAGGCGGGGCACCATGGGAGACTTCTCCGCTCCGGTCACAACCCAAAGGATGTGGCGACTGCGATTCAAAATGGGATAAGTAAGAGTCATACGACGACGGTTTTGATAAACACCCGTCAGCGCCACTTCGGCGTCGTGCACATGGCATACCGCGTCGCCGGGAATGAGCGATGCCGTGTGTCCATCAGGCCCGAGACCAAGGTGGACAAGGTCGATCACAGCGGGATTTCCACAAATGCCATTCAGCAACGCCGTATAATCACGGCAGGCCTGATCCAAATCCACAGACTCCACCGGCATGGCATGGATCTGATGTTCAGGAATCGGAGCATGGGAAAGAAGACTCTCGCGCAGATGGGTCAGGTTGCGGTCCTTATCTCCCGCCGGAGCGATGCGCTCGTCCACTTGCACCACATGCACATTCGCCCAAGGCATTTCCTCATTGGCAAGAGCCCGCAGCATCTGCCAAGGCGTGCGCCCCCCGCTCACAGCTATCACAAACCGTCCACGAACCGCCACAGCACCGCGGGCATCGGAGGCAATAATCTGAGCGGCTCGCGCCGCGACATCGTCAGAAGTGCTGAGAATTTCCGTTTTCATATTTGAACGATCAGGCTACCGATTTTTCAAAAAACAACAACGCGGGAAAATCGTTCAGCTCGATGGCGCTCGGAAATTTTAATGGACGACGCAGGCCCGGTCGCAAATGCACCCGCCACCGTCCGCTTGAAAGCCAAGGGGGGTGAAAGATCGCGGTATTCGAAATCGGATTAGTTTTTGCTGGTGATGAAATGCAGGAATGCGCGGCGTGCGGCCACGACTTGAATAAGGCCCAAGACCAACACAAGCAGAACAGGAGGCTGAAGCAAGGCGGCGGCACCAAAGAAAAAGAAATTGAAAGCCGCGATATAAACACTGACTGGATTTGTCATGACTAGAAAAAATCTGAGGTGGAAATATGAAAAACTCCGCTTGTCGACGGAGGAAATTTTTCCGGGCTGATTACAAATAAAATCACCGATCGGTGAGAATAATTGTTAGCAGCAGGTTCGCTTGGCTGAAAGGCTGCTGGGCTACGACGGCGGTGATGATTCGGTGAGTGCGATCATTTCGGAGAGTGATGGCGTGCTCGGCGTGGAATGGCTTGGCCAGCCGGTCGACGATCCCTTTGCTGGCCCTGGCGGGGTTCCGCAACTTGCAATACCAAAATCCGACATACCAAAATCGATCGCTTTCGGTGACTTTTTTGTCCTGCACCCTTTCGACTCCTGGAATGTGGCGCGGGCGTCCCGCTTTCCGAGGCGCAGGCTACAAGCCAGAGGCCTGCGGGGCGGAAGTCGTTCGATGTCAGGCGAGACGCCTGACGGAAATGGGCGCCTTCGAAAATCAACAACCTTGGAGACATTGGTATGATCTGCATCCAAGGGATGTCATCCTAAAGGGTGACAGCGAAGTTGGGCCTTTCTGTTGCATCGTGGATGCGTGTGGCCTACCGAAAACTGGCGTTTGGAAAAGTCCGCGCAAGCAAATCCATGCAACCTTTGAAAAACAGCAACCTGAATTCCCGCCCGCTGCCGAAATCACTCTCTTGTCTGTGGGCCATCCGTATTTCTGCGGTGAGGGGCGGTTTCCGCTTGTTGGATCGCCCTTTCCCCAGCCGGTCCGCTTGTTTTCATCCGATCCTTGGCATTCTCGTCTTTGCGTTTCTGGCGCTGTCGGCGGCGGCCTCGTCCACGATTTCTGCGACCGACAGATTCGCCCATGCGGCCAATGCGGGTTGGATCGATTTTCGGCCGGATGGCACTCACGGCGTTCGCGTGGACGAATCCTTTCTCTCCGGCTATGCCTATGCCGCGAATTTCGGGTGGATCCACTTCGGCGACGGTTCGCCGGAAAACGGCCACGCCTACACGAACACCTCGTCCACCGACTACGGCGTGAACCTCGCGCCCGACGGCTCGCTCAGCGGCTTGGCCTACTCGGCAAACATCGGCTGGATCGCCTTCGAGCAACACTGGGGCCAGCCGCGCCTCGACTACTCCACCGGCCGGTTCAGCGGACACGCGCACGCCGCCAACGCTGGCTGGATCGCGCTCGACACCCCGTTCTCAGACCTCGTCGCCTCCTCGATCGCCGCGCCAGCGGATACGCATGGCGATGGAATTTCCGATGCCTGGGAGATGGAGCATTTTGAAAAGCTCACGCTCTCCTCGGTCTCCACGGATGCCGATGGCGACGGCGTCTCCGACCATCAAGAATATCTCGCAGGCACCGATCCGCTCGATGCCGCCTCGCACCTGCGCATCGTCTCGCACAGCCACGACAAGGACAACACCCGCACCAGCCTGGAATTCACCACCGCTCCCAACCGCCTCTACGCCATCCAGCAGGGCGACCTCAAGGACAAGTGGATCGATGCAGGATTCGGCCTCGTGACACCCGAGTCGGGCACCACCACCACCACACGCACTTTTGTCCACCCCCCGGCCTCGAAACTTTTCTTCCGCGTCCAAGCGTGGAAGCCACTCCAAAACTGAACCGACCCGAACCATGAAAAACAGCAACTCGAAAAAATATCCAACTTATGTTAAACATACTTAAAATCAAAGTTTTTACAAGCAATCGCCCTGCGACCTGTGAAAGCGGCTTTCGCCTGCCGCTTGTCGAAGGTCAAGAATGTGCGCGCCCCGAATAAAAGTGCGGCGGCGAGATGCATGAGACCTGGGCTCCGCGTGGCAACTGCCGGGGTGTGCTTGTTGGAAAGCTCCTGCGCTTTCGCATAGATGCTGGATTGACTGGCATCGACCAACCGGAAGAAGCCTGTCTCGATCTGCGTGTCGATTTCAGCAAGGACTGCATCGGTGGTTCGATTCTGGTCTCCTTCTTGGCGCCAGAGAAGAAGCACTGAAGCGGCAACGCGGAAGATTTCGGCTTGAGGAAATCAGAGGCTGGTGCGATGGAATAACTCACATCGGGCCTTGGCTCAGATTGGCAGATCACCTTGTTCGGAAGGAGGAGGTCGCGGGTTCGAATCCCGCCGGCCCGAGATTTTATCTTATGAATACAACGTTACTTGTTTTGGCTGCCGGTATGGGCAGCAGGTATGGTGGGTTGAAGCAGATGGATGGCGTGGGGCCGGGCGGGGAGACGCTTCTCGACTACTCGGTGTATGATGCGGCGCTTTCTGGCTTTGACCGGGTGGTGTTTGTGATTCGGCGGGATTTTGAAGAGGAGTTCAAAGACCGCGTGGGCCGTCCCTACGAGGATCGCTTGGATGTAGGCTATGCGTTTCAACAGCTCCATGATCTGCCGGAGGGCTTCAGCGTGCCGGAAGGGCGCACGAAACCTTGGGGCACGGGACACGCGATTCTGGCAGCCCGCGATGTGGTGGATTCTCCGTTCGTGGCGATCAATGCGGATGATTTCTATGGTCGCGATGCCTTTGCGGCTGTGGGCGGATTTTTGAAGGCCCATCAAAAAGAAGGGACCCGTTTTTGCATGGGCGGATACAGGCTTGATGCGACGCTCTCCGAGCACGGCAGTGTCTCGCGCGGGGTTTGTCAGGCGGATGCGGATGGATTGCTCAAGACGGTGCGCGAGCACACGCAAATACAACGAACGGCGCAGGGCATTACGGATTTGGCCGAGGGCGTCGAATTCACCGGGGCGGAGCGTGTTTCCATGAACTGCTGGGGCTTCACTCCAGAGGTGTTTCCTTTATTGGAAGCGGGCTTCAAAGATTTTTTGAAAGCCCGTGGAAGCGAGGAGAAGTCGGAATTCTACATTCCGAATGCTGTGGCGGACATGGTCTCAAGCGGGGCCGCAACCGTGCAACTCGTGCCGGTGGAGAGCCAATGGTTCGGCGTGACCTACCGCGAGGATCGTCCTCTGGTGGCGGCGGCCTTGGCGGAACTCACGGCGAAGGGAGAGTATCCTACCCCGCTGGGCTGAGCCTTTGATGGAAGCTCCCTGAAAGCTGTTCGACGCCGTTCTTATGGAGAAATGGGCCATGCCGGAGGATGGCCCTCCAAGGGGAACGATGCGGCTGACGCGTGTTGGAAAATTACAAGCCACCCGGGGTGCTTGATGCCTTTTATCGGCCGAGGGCTTTGCTGAGGGCGCGGCTGAGGACTTTGAGCGCCTTGACGCGGGCATACCACTTGAAGTTGGCAGGTATCACTGTCCAAGGCGCGAGGTCCGTGCTGGTTTTTTCGAACATGTCCTCGGCGGCTTCGATGTGTTCGTTCCAGCGTTTGCGGTTGCGCCAGTCCTCGTCGCCGATTTTCCAGTGCTTGTAGGGGTCCGCCGCGCGGGATTTGAAGCGGACGAGCTGTTCATCCTTGGTGACATGAAGCCAGAGCTTCACGAGCACGGTGCCGTCATCGACGAGCATTCTTTCAAATTCGTTGATCTCCCCATAGGCGCGCTGCCAGGCCGATTGGGAGCAAAAGCCCTCGACGCGCTCAACAAGCACGCGGCCATACCATGAGCGGTCGTAGATGGCCATGTTTCCGCGAGGCGGGAGCTTTGACCAGAAACGCCACATATAGTGGCGGGCGAATTCCTCGGCCGTGGGTTTGTTGATGGAGTAAACGCGAAGAAGCCTTGGATCGAGGCGCTCGGTGAGGCGCTTGATAGCTCCACCCTTGCCTGCGGCATCAGGCCCCTCGATGACGACAACAATCGGAATCTGCTTTTCATGAAGCTCGAGCTGCATATTGAGA
This sequence comes from Spartobacteria bacterium, assembly GCA_947487745.1. Lineage (GTDB taxonomy): Bacteria > Verrucomicrobiota > Verrucomicrobiia > Chthoniobacterales > Terrimicrobiaceae > UBA967. The sequence continues at coordinate 11,298 of CANKXQ010000014.1, forward strand.
AGCTCGAGTTGATATTGCTTCACCTGGCTCTTGTATTCCTCCTGCGTGAGGGATTTCGACTGGTCGAGGTCGTTGAGACGGATGCGTTCTTTTGGCATGGGTGTCGTGAAGCGGTTTTTAGACAGGATTTACAGGATGAACAGGAAAAAGGTGGCAGCAATTGAAGGGAAGAACCCGTTGGCTCAGTATTTCAAAATCCGCTCGAGAAATTGCTTCACAGCAGGTTGGCGAGGGTGCTGAAAAAACTCCTCCGCTGCGGCGCACTCGAGCACACCGCCTTGAGCGATGAAGGCGACGCGGTCGGCCGAGCGGCGCGCAAAGCCCATTTCGTGTGTGACGAGAATGATGGGTTTTTCGGATTCACGCAGCTCGGCAATCACATCGAGGACTTCGGCCGTCATCTCTGGATCGAGTGCGGAAGTGGGTTCGTCCAAAAGCAGAAAAGTGGGATCCACCGCAAGGGCGCGGGCAATGGCAACGCGCTGTCGCTGACCGCCGCTGAGTTGGGCAGGCTGTTTGGACGCGTGTTCGGCGAGATGGAAGCGCTTCAGGACATCCATCGCGCGCTCACGGGCGGTGGCCACATCGAGCCGATGAACCCCGGTGAGTGGCAGCATGACATTTCCGAGTGCGCTGAGGTGGGGAAAGAGGTTGAAGGCCTGAAAAACAATACCGGTCCGGCTGCGGTGAAGTCTGAGATGCTCCTCGTCCCAGGGCAGCGGCTTGCCGTCGACAAGGATTTCACCCGCATCGGGGGCATCAAGGCCAGCGAGCAATCGAAGGAGTGTGGACTTACCTCCGCCGGATGGCCCGATCAGCGCGAGGGTGTGGGCAAACTCGACCTCGAAATCCACCGCATCCAGCACGGTCTGGAATCCAAATTTCTTTGTGAGACCGCGCAGAGCGATTTTCATCTTTTGCGAAGCTTTTCAGGAATCTCGTCGGGGATGACACCGAAGTCCGGCAGGGGAACCTCGACGACTTCCTCCAAGATGACGGGATCGAATGGCACACCCGGAGCAACGGGCGGCGCAGCGCGGAGATCGCTGAACGCGACATAGCCCGTGCGGTTGTCGAGAAGGCGCACAAATGCGTAGCCGGAGTCTTTTTTGAGAACATTCAATGTCCTCTCCTTTTCCAGTTTCTCCGGTGGAAAAGCCTGGGCGGGGCCACTTCGAAAAAACTCGGCGCGTCCAATGGTGATGAACTCGGGCGGCGCGTCCTTGTCAAAGTGCTCCACAGAAGCGCATCCGGTCAGGAGCAGGCAGACAATAAAAGCGATGCGTTCACATTTCATAGCGCACTTTGGATTCCAAGTATTTCGTCCAGAGCGAAACTGGCAGTGTGAGCACAAGATAGCAGATGCCGAGCGGAACAAAACTCTCAAAGGTGCTGTAGGTCGCCGAATTGATCTGGTTTGCCGCAAAGGTGAGTTCGGGAATGCCGATGATATAGAGCAAAGAGGAGTCCTTGATGAGCGAGGAAAACTGACCCGCCACGGGAGGCAAAATCTGACGCAGCACCTGAGGAAAAATGACAAAGCGGTAAGTCTGCGCGGTCGTGAGTCCAATCGCGCGGGCGCTGTCCCATTGGGAGCGACCCACACTCTCGATGCCAGCGCGTATCATTTCCGCAATGTAGGCGCCGCTGAAGAGCGAGAGGATAACAATCCCCACAGATACCCGGTCGTTCCAGCCCACGGCGTTGGCGATGCCGTAAAATCCGAAAAGCACGAGCACGACAAGCGGGAGTCCCCTCACCGTCTCGACATACGCGGCGGCGGTGTAGCGCAAAGGCAGAAAGGCCGAGCGTCGCGCCAGCGCGGTGAGGGCACCGATGGCTGTGCTGAGCAAGAGGGCGGCGGCCGAGATGCCGATTGTGGCGGCCCAGCCATTCAAAAAAGTCATCCGGTAACCCCAGACCTGCTCCCAGTTTTTCAAGGAATGGGAAAATGCCAGCCAGCACACGCCGGAATAGGCCAGAAGCAGAAGCAGGATAGTGACAACCTTTGCGGACGCCCGGGCCGGACTTGTCGAACTATCGATAAAAAAACCAGCCTGCATGTCGATTCAGGATGCCGAGGCTTGCACCTAGACCAACTCGCCTCCCGAGAAGCGAAGGCTCAACTGGATGGGATGGCAGCACACCGAGCAGTCCTCGATCATTTCGACAGACGGGTGCGAGGTGTCGGCCAGAATACCGAAAAGTTCCCCGCAGTAGGGGCACTCGATCTCGACATCCTCGACACCATCCATCGCAGGTCAGTCCTCCAACGGGATTCTCTTGGCGTCGCTCCAGAGCCCCTCGAGATCATAGAAGGCGCGTTTCGAATCTAGGAAAAGATGGCAAATAAGACCGCCAAAATCAGTGACGATCCATTGGCTCACGGGGAAGCCATCTGCCGAAAGCGGTCGCGCCTCGCACTTCTCGCGGGCGTTTTCACGGATCGATGAGGCGATGGCCTTGAGCTGCGGTTCCGAGTTGGCAGAGCAAATGAGGAAGAAATCGGTGAAGTCGGAGACGCCGCGCATGTCGAGGAGGACAATGTCTTCGGCCTTTTTATCAGCGGCTGCCGACGCGCAGACGCGGGCGAGTTTTTCAGTATCAGTCATTCAGGTAAAGTTGATGCCGGGTGAGAATCGCGCAAACGGCATCCGGCAGCAAGTAGCGAACCGGAAGTCCCCGGGCAATGCGATTCCGGATGTCTGTGGAAGAAATGTCGATATTGCGGCTGATGACTGGAAATCCCTCGACGGGCTGCAAATTGCCCCGGGCCAGCACGACGAAGGATGCCAATTTTTTGAGTTCGTCGATTTCCCGCCATGTGTGAAGCGAGGAGACATTGTCCTCTCCGATGAAATAAAAAAGCTCCGCCTGGGGAAAACGCCGCCGCATGAGCCTCACCGTATCAACGGCGAAGGACGGCCCCTCGCGCTCCGCCTCGCAGGCATCCATCGAAAACCGGGGCTCCCCGGCAATGGCGGCAGCGACCATTTCACAACGAAGACC
>CANKXQ010000015.1 GCA_947487745.1 Spartobacteria bacterium
CACCAGACGCCCGAGAGCCTTGTCGGTTCCAAGCCGTCCGGCATCGCTCAACGAAATGCCGCCGCTGCAAAAACTGAACACAAACTGGGCCACAATGGCCTCCGGGGAAAACCCCCGGCTTTTGTCCCTGCGGGGGTCGATGAAAGGGGTGTTTTGAATCTTGTCCCAGAGCCCGAAGTCCTTTGCCAGAGCGTCAACGACGAGCTGACCTCCATGGGAGGTGGCGCATGAGGCGTCTTGGAGAATTTTGTCTATATGGGAGCTTTTTTTGGAAAAGAAACGAGGCATGACTAATAACACCATAACGGTGATATAAATTTAAGATATTTTTCACCACTTTTTATTTTTTTCTGGGTGATCCTAATGATTCGGCGACGACCAAAAAAGCCAACGCCTGAGCAAACAGACCAGACCATCGATACCCAGTCAGTGCAGGCACGGGCGGCTTCGCTTGGAGCGCCGTCAGAACATAGTTGGCAACTGCAACAAGCATCGAAGGGCACGACAACCGGGGAACTGAAAGACCCAAGTTGCGCGCAATCAAAAAACCAATGTTCGCCCACTGGGCGAGGATCGCTTAGCGCACCACGCGGGCGCCGCCGCCTTTCATGAGTTTTTCGACTTCCTTGCGCGTGGCCATGGAGGTGTCGCCGGGCGTTGTGGAGGCCAAGGCACCATGGGCGGCGCCGTAATCGACGGCTGCTTGCGGGTCATTTTGAGAAAGGAATCCGAACGAGAGACCGCTGGCGAAGCTGTCGCCGCCGCCCACGCGGTCGAGGATGTCGAGTTCGGGATACTTGCGGCTTTCGTAGAAGGCTCCATCGTGCCAGCAAATGGCGCTCCAGTCGTTGCGCGAGGCGGTGATGACCCGGCGTAGGGTCGTGGCGGCGACTTTGAAGTTTGGATATTCCTTCACAGCGGTTTCGATCATGCGCTTGAAGGCCTCGGTCTCAATCGTGCTGAGGTTGTGGTCCACTCCCTCCACTTCGAAGCCGAGGGAAGCGGTGAAGTCCTCTTCGTTGCCGATCATGACATCGACATACTTGGCGATCTCGCGGTTCACCTCGCGGGCCTTGGCCTGGCCGCCGATGGATTTCCAGAGCGAGGGTCGGTAATTCAAGTCGTAGCTCACAATCGTGCCGTGCTTCTTGGCAGCGGTGACCGCTTCGATGGTGATCTGTGCGGCGGATTCGGACAAAGCGGCAAAGATGCCACCGGTGTGGAACCATCGGGCGCCGAGTTGGCCGAAGATGTGGTCCCAGTCGTAGTCGCCGGGTTTGAGTTGCGAGGCGGCGCTGTTTCCACGGTCGGGATTGCCAACGGCACCGCGGATGCCGAATCCTCGCTCGGTGAAGTTCAGGCCGTTCCGAACAGAGCGGCCGATGCCGTCGTCCTCGCGCCATTTGATGAACTCGGTGTCCACCCCGCCCTGCATGATGAAATCCTCGATGAGGTGGCCGATTTCGTTGTCCACAAGAGCGGTGCAAACGGCCGTGCGGAGGCCGAAGCATTTGCGCAGACCGCGCGAAGTGTTGTATTCGCCGCCGCCTTCCCATGCTGTGAACTGACGAGCCGTGCGGATGCGGCCTTCGCCGGGGTCGAGGCGCAGCATGACTTCGCCGAGGGAGATTTGATCGTAGAGGCAGGTGGATGGATCGCGGAGTGGGAGTGACATAATGGGTTAGGGATTAGAGGGTGATGGAGCGGAAATTCTGAATGTTCCAAGCGGGTTCGCCAAGCTCATCTGTGATGTGGGCGAAGCCTTCGATCTCGGCTTTGGTGAAGAGAAGTCCGCCATGGGTATCAGTGAGTTTGGCTGATTGAGCCTCGATTTGACCCGGCAGGATGCAGGCTTCGTTGCCTTGACCGAGGATATCAGCGAGGCAGGTTTTGAGATTTTCCTCCTGCGTGCGCCCAAGTGCGTAGTCATGGCCCCGCATGGCTTCGGGGTGGATGCATTGAAAGAAAAAGGTGGATCCGCGTTTTTCGGAGGCAGGCCCACGGTTCGTTCCGCGAATCGAGGGCAGTGAGCCTCCGATGAATGCGGCGTAGAGTTCATCCACGAGCCCGAGTCCGTAGCCCTTGTGGGCTCCGAATGGCAAAAGCGCCGTTGCTTTCTTGGGATCAGTGGTTGCCTTGCCTTCGGCATCAACTGCCCAGCCCGGAGCAAGTTCCTTGCCCTCGCGGGCGAATTGCTGGACGCGGCCCATGGCCACGGTGGATGTCGCCCAGTCGATGACGATGGGGAAACCTACCGCTGACTGCGTGGGGAAGCCCCAAGAGTGAGGATTCGTGCCCATGGTCGGGGTCTTTCCGCCAAAGGGAACGACTTCCGAAGTCGCGGAAGTGCAGTTTGTGTAGGCGATGTAGCCTTTCTGGGCGGCGTCGATGACATATCCCCCACCCCAGAGGTAGTGGGTGGCGTTGTCCACGCTCACCATGCCGACGCCGAATTTGTCGGCCAACTCCATGCAACGATCCATGGCTTTGTAAGCCACGGACTGACCAAGTTTTTTGTGTCCATCCCAAATCTCCGCAGCTGCGAAGCGGGACGGCAGGACTTCGATCTCCGCGCTGGGGACCCATCCCCCGACCTTGCTGCCAAAGAGGTCGTCAAGGTGGAGAGCCTTTAGCGCATTGTGGGTTCGAATCCCATGGCGGGAGGCGCTGTGGCAAAAGCGCGAGGCGTCGGTGGCCTCTTCGTCTGTGTAGCCCCGTTTCATATAGGCACGGCGAACCAGGTCATCATGGAGTTCGGCTGGAACGACAAAATACTCGTTGGGATTGTTCATCAGGAAATTTTGTTGGCTTGAGCGAGCGCGGGGAGACCGGCGAGGACATTAATCATGTTCTGAACAGCCATCGTGGCTTGCCGAACGACATTCTCATGGGTGCGGGAGCCGATGTGTGGCGTGATGACTGTGCGAGGCGCGGTGAGGAGCGGGTGATCCGCTGGTGGCGGTTCCTCGTCCATGACATCCGCCGCGTAACCACCCAGCTTGCCGGAGCGCAAGACTTCCAGCAGCGCGTTCGTCTCCACCAATTCGCCACGGGCGCAGTTGACCAGCAGGAGGCCGGGCTTGGTTAATGCGAACCGGCGTGCATCGAGCATATGGCGGGTTTGATCGGTCAGCTTCGTGTGGAGCGAAATGACATCCGAGCGTGAGCAAAGTTCATCCAGCGAGGCAACGCGCTCGACCCCGTGTTTGGCAGCGAATTCCGCATCCCAGTAGTTGCCGAAGCCAAGGACCTGCATACCGAAAGCATTGGCCCGGATGGCCACCTCGCAACCGATGCGGCCGAGCCCGACGATGCCCATGGTTTTTCCATAGAGTTCATGGCCCGTGATGCGCTTCCAGTTGCCGGACCGAACGAAATTTGCTTCCTCGACGAGGTTGCGGCAGAGAGCGAGAAGCAGCGCGAAGGAATGCTCGGCCACGGTGGTGTGGTTCACGCCGGGACAAAAAGTGACGGGGATTTTAAGGTCCGTGGCCGCTGCGAGGTCGATTTTATCAAGGCCGATGCCGTATTTGGCGAGGACTTTGAGACGCGGCAGGGACTTCTCGAGAACCTTGCGAGTGATGGCATCATCGCCGCAGAGGAAGGCATCGAAATCACCCGCCAACTCGAGCATGCGAGACTCAGTAAGCGGCCCGCGCTCGCGGATGATTTCAAATCCGGTGCTTGCCAGCAGATCGTGATGCGTGCCGGGGGTGTCTTGAAGAGAGGTAGTGGTGAGGAGGATTCGCATAATTGTTAGAAAAGTTTAATGGGGTTAGGAATTCAAGCCTCTACGATGCCCATCTGAAAAGAGAAACCTATAGCACTGATTACAGCCAAGGCATGAACTGCTACTTGGCAGCAAGACGGACTACTCCAAATCCTGACAACGAACACGCATCCGGGCGAGCCTTTCGGCCACACATGGTGGAGCGAGTTGGCTCACATCGCCACCAAACCGGGCGACTTCTTTCATGATGCGGGAACTGAGGTAGGTGTAGTCTTCCTTGGGCGTGAGGTAGACCGTCTCCAATCGCGGCTCCAGCTTGCGGTTCATGAGGGCCATTTGAAATTCGAACTCGAAATCCGATACAGCGCGCAGACCCCGAATGACGGTGAAAATTCCATGCTCACGGGCAAAATCCACAAGCAAGCCCTCGAGTGGCAAAATGGTGATGGCCGGATCATCGCCGAGAGTTTCGCGCAACATGGCGATTCGCTCCTCGACACTGAAAAGTGGTCCCTTCGATTTGCTGGCCGCCACGGCGATAAAGAGATCCGAAAACAAATGCGTGGAGCGCCTGATCACATCGAGATGGCCGAAGTGAACGGGATCGAAGCTCCCGGGATAAATGGCACGGCTTTTATTCATGGCTTGTGCGGCAGTGTTTCGAAGCTGTCCGAAGGTTGGAGCTTGCTGACATCGCCGGTTGTTTTTGTGGAGCGGATGGTATCGCGGAAGAAGTAGGCGGAGGGTTTCAAGATGCGGTCGTAGGTTTTGGAATCCATCGTGGCGAGGCCGAACTTGGCCTTGTAGCCGTAGTGCCACTCGTAGTTGTCGGCGAGGGACCAACTGAAGTATCCGCGCACATCGTAGCCATCGCGGATGGCTCGTCCAATGGCAGCGAAGTGGTTTTTCATATACCAGATGCGCTTTGAATCGTTCGGTGTGGCGATGCCATTTTCGGTGATCATCATGGGCTTGCCGTAGCGGTCGCCCACGCGCCTAATCTCGTTGTAGAGGCCGTTCGGGTTGATGCGCCAACCCATCATTGTGTAGTTGTGCCCACGCCTCCAGGCTTCGGAGATGAACGATGTCGGGCTGGCGACTTGGGAGTAGTAGTAATTGATGCCGATGATGTCGCAGACATCCCAAACTCGATCGAGGTGGTCGATATTTCCATGGATCATGGTGTTGTAGAAAAGCCCGCCCGGATCGAGGAACGAGCGTTTCCACCATGGCAGGGCCTCTACGGAAACGACCTTGGCGGAAGGTTTCACCTTTTTGATCCGTGCGGCGGCATCGCGGAACATGCCGGTGCTGGCATCAATCGCCTTCCAATAGGTGCCAAGGGCAAGCGTCATAGCCGGCGGCCACTGGCCAGCAATGTAGGCGGTCGTGATCTGACCGTTCGGCTCATTTTGCGGGGCGAAGTAGCTCGTGTAAGGCGCGAGGCGCGGGAGAACCTTGTCAAGATACATGAGCCAACGCTCGCGCGCCTTCGGGTGAAGCCAGTTCGAGGCCTTGGGATTTTTTTGATCGTAGAGCCAATCCGGGAATGTGAAGTGCCAGAGGCAGACGACTGGCTCAACGCCGGCGGCTTTCAGATGACGGGCCATCTCGACATAGCGGTCCAGCGCCTCCTCATTATACTCGCCCATGCGCGGCTCGATGCGCGCCCACTCAAGGCTGAATCGATAATGGGTGACACCTGTCTTCTTTAAAGCGGCGAGGTCTTTTTCAAAATGGGTCCAAGAGTAGAGGGCATTACCCTTTTGAGGCGCGCCACCCTTTGAAACCATGATGTCCCAGTCCGTGGAAAAATAATCCGCATCACCTGGTTTTACCGCCGGGTCTTCATATTGGTAACTGGCTGTGGAAATGCCCCAGGCGAACTTCGTATCTATATGTGCAATCGGGCGCGGGGGGCGAGGCAGAGGTCCTTTGGAATCCGGGCCGAGAGGGTTGAAGCTGCTGCAGGATGCCAGAAAAACCAAAGCCAGGCATGGGAGGAATCGCCCAGATTGGCGTAAAAAAGAGGAGGTCATCGCATGAGCTAATGCTTCCAGCGCTGCGGGCGAAAGCCTTTTTTATCCCGCGCAGCCCGTCTTGGGTTTGCGCCGCGCGGGCGGTTTGTGATTGAGTGGTGAGACATGAGCCAAGTCGCCTATCTCGGACCTGAGGGAACCTTCTCAGGAATCCTCGCACGCCAACGATTCGGGAAAAAAGCCGATCTCATCGCCAGCGCCGCGATCGAGGGGGTTTTCGAAAGCGTTCTGAGCGGTGCCACGCCTGTTGGGCTTGTGCCGGTCGAGAATTCATCAGGCGGCACGGTTTACGACACCATCGATCTGCTGATCCGCCATTCGGGATCGATTTTCATTTTGGAGGAAATCTCCCTCGACATCCGCATCGCGCTGCTCGGTCACAAGGGAACGGCTGTCCATACGGTCTACTCGCATTTCACCCAGATCAAACACCATGCCGAGTGGCTCAAAATCCATCATCCCGATGCCACACTCGTTCCTGTTGCCAGCACCGCCACAGCATGCGAGCGAGCCGCAGCAGATTCCAAATCTGCCGCCCTGGCCTCCCCCGGAGCAGCCGAAATCTACAAACTCGACATCCTCGCCACGCCATCGGACGGGCAGGAAGTGAATGTGACGAATTTTTTCATCCTCGCCCACAAGCCCTCGGATACCACCACACCGAACCGCACAGCACTCGCCGCAACCCTGCAAAACCAATGCGGCAGCTTGCACAAATTTCTTGGCCCATTCGCGAGGCAAAAAGTCACCCTCACCCGCATCGTCTCCCGCCCGGTGCCTGGGCAACCGCAGACCTATGTTTTCTACATCGAACTCGAAGGAGCCGAGGACGATCCCAGTGTGGCGCATGCCTTGGAACTGGCCAAGCGCCAGGCCCGATCAATCTCGATTCTGGGCAGTTTTCCGCTGGGCAAGCGATTCCGATCCTGACTTGTCAAAACCCGCCGCATTTGACAGAAAAAAACCATCCTTATGAAACACATCCGCACCCTCTCGCTCATTATCGCCCTCACTCTCTGCGCCCCCTTTATTCACGCACAGGAAGAAGCCACTATCACCGTCAAGAAGAGCGACACCCTCAACATCTCCATCAAACCCTTCGCCGGTCCAGATGCCGCGATCGCCGGCAAAGTCGTGTCCAACGACCTCGACCTCTCGGGCCTTTTCTCCATCGGAATCCCCGAGCGGGCAAACTTCATTGTGAGTGCGACCGCATCCGGCGGCTCGCTTCAGGGCACCGTGACCGACAACCGCGGCAGCGTCGTTCTCCAGAAAACCTACTCGGCCAATACGCGCACGGCGGCCCACCAGTTTTCGGATGATATCATCGAGACGCTCACAGAAGGAAAAGGCATCGCCAGCTCCAAGATTGTCTTCGTGAGCAACCGCAGTGGCGCTAAAGAAATCTACTCCGCAGACTACGACGGAGCCAACCAACGCCAGATCACGCAGGACCGCGCCATCAGCGTTGCTCCCGCCATCTCACCCGACGCCTCGAAACTCGCCTACACCGGCTACCAGAGCGGTTATGCAGATATCTACAACATCGACATCGCATCCGGAGCCCGCTCAAAAATCCTCAGCTTTCCCGGCACAAATTCCGGCGCAAGCTTTTCACCCGAAGGCGGCCGCATCGCCTGCACACTGAGCAAAGACGGCAACCCCGAGCTCTACATCGTCGCCGCAAATGGCAGCGGTGGACGCCGCCTCACACGCACCCGCGCCGTCGAGTCCTCACCATCCTGGTCGCCCGACGGCAGCGAGATCATTTACTCCTCCGACGAACGCGGCGGGCCCCAACTTTACCGCATCAGCGCCGCCGGCGGCGTGGGACGCCTTGTTCCCACCGGCTACGGCTACTGCACCGAGCCAAGCTGGTCACCCGACGGCAAAAAAATTGCCTTCACCGTCCGCCAAGGAGGCTTCGCCATCGCGGTGATGGACCTCGCCACCGGCGGAGCTCGCATCGTTGCGGAAGGCCAGGATCCCGCCTGGGGAGCCGACTCCCGCCATATCATTTATAGCGACGGATCGTCCATCATGCTCCTCGACACGCTCAAAGGCCGCCGCACTCCGGTCGTCTCAGGTCTCGGAAAAGTCTCCGAGCCCTCATGGTCCCGCTGAGGTGGAATAGTCAGGTGGGTCACTGGGCGCGGGGCTAACGGCGAAAACCGTGGAATTTTGAAAATTGCGTTGGACGGCATGGCTTCGCTTCGCCACTTTGGTTGGCTTTTCAAAACCGGATGCTGACTCTTTCACAGGTGACAAAATCTTTTGGCGGGCGTGTTCTTTTCGAAGACGCGGCGCTGCAAGTGAACTCGGGCGACCGTATCGGGCTGATTGGCCCGAATGGCGCAGGGAAATCAACGCTTTTTTCGCTTCTTCTGCGGAATGACGAACCCGACGAGGGGCAGGTTACGCTTCAGCGGGGAACTCGCGTGGGCTTCCTGCCTCAGGAAACAGCCGCAGTGAGCGATGATACGGTGATGGAGTTGGCTGCAGGGCACGAGGCCGATGGCCGGGCCGAGGCCATGGCGAAGCGCATTTTAGCGGGTCTGGCATTTCGCGAGGGCGACTTCCACCGTCCACTGCGCGAGTTGAGCGGCGGGTGGATCATGAGGGCGCACTTGGCTCGACTGCTTGTCGAGGAGCCGGATTTACTACTGCTGGACGAACCCACCAACCACCTCGATCTGGAAACGCTTGGTTGGTTTCAAAACCATCTCGTGAATTATCCTGGAGCGATACTCACCATATCGCACGACCGGGAATTCTTGAATCTCATCTGCCGTGGCATTGTCGAAATCCGGCACCGCAAACTCATCCGCTACCAAGGAAACTACGACTCCTGCCTGGATCAGAAGAAAGCCCGCGAGGAGCAGCAACTCGCCGCCTACCGCAACCAGCAAAAGGAAATCGCCCACCTTGAGGATTTCATCAACCGCTTCCGCGCCAAGGCCAGCAAAGCCGCACAGGCCCAAGACCGCATCAAACAGCTCGCCCGCATGGTTCGCATCGAGGCACCGGAATCCGACGAGCCGACAGTGAGTTTCCGTTTTCCACAGCCTCCCCGGGGCGGCCAGCGCGTGATCGCACTTGAAGGCATACGGCAGGCCTATGGTGAGAAAGTGATCTACGAGGATTTGAATTTGGAGGTCGAAAAAGGCCAACGCACCGTGCTTGTGGGACCTAACGGCGCGGGCAAGTCCACTTTGCTAAAAATCCTCGGCGGCCAACTCGAACTCCAAGCCGGCACACGCACACCGGGGCACAACTGCGGCATCGGTTACTTCGCCCAACACCGCACCGAAGGCCTCAACACCAAACGCTCGGTGCTCGACGAGGTGCAGTCCATCGCCCGCCCCGTCCCCGAGCAGGCGGCCCGCACTGTGCTGGGAGCGTTTTTGTTTCGCGGAGATGATGTATTCAAGCCAATCGGCGTTCTGAGCGGCGGGGAGAAAAGCCGCGTGGCCTTGGTAAAACTTCTGCTCGATCCCCCGAACTTCCTGCTACTCGACGAACCGACGACCCACCTCGACATGCCGAGCATTGATGCGCTCATCCGGGCACTCCAACCCTACGAGGGAACGATCTTTTTCGTCAGCCACGATGTGCATTTCATTCGAGCCATCGCGACTTCGGTTATCCATGTTCAAGCCGGCAAGCTCACGCCGTATGCGGGGGATTACGATTACTTCCGTGAGAAGTCCCGCGCCGGCGGCAGCGTGAGGGCTGGCACGGTTGCCTCGCTGGGAAATTTCCAGCCCGAGACCACACCTTCCAAAACTTCCGACCAGCCGAAAATGGGCCTCAAAGAAATCAAGGCACAGCGCCGAGCCGAAGCCGAAGCCCGCAAGGCGGAAGCCGCCGAAAAACGCGCCCGTGAGCGCCGCGTGGCTGAACTTGAAACCCAAATTCAGACTCTTGAGGCACGCCAGCGTGAACTTACTGCGAAGATGGAGGAGAAGGAAACCCATGACAGCCCCGCCCTCGCCATGCGAATAAACCGCGAACTCGCCGATGTGGGAGACGCCTTGGAAAAAGCCAACTCCGAGTGGCTCGCCAGCGCAGCCGAGTGCGAGGCGCAGTCAAGCGCGTAGCAATTTCGTCAAAATCCATACGGGGGTGTATGACAAAAAACTCAGGCCGCTAATTTAAAGCCTGACTCTCTCCATCGCTTATCCACGTATTATTAATTTGCATTGATGGCTTTGAGATACTTCCAGGCACCATCAAAGTTTTGACCGAGGACCAAGCTGCGTAGACTCAATGTGAGGCTTGCAACCCCCGACAGCAACCGACAAAGGGTTGCCATGCCGGAGAACACCACGTATGCTGTCGCACCGTGAGCGATCTTCTTCCGGAAATCAGCGATGTCGACCTGATCCAACGCATGGGCACAGGTGATTCGGAGGCATTGACCATCTTCCAGCGACGCCACATCGGCATCATCTACTCGACCGCGCACCGGGTTCTAAACAACGAAACCGATGCCGAGGATGTCACCCAGGAGGTGCTCTTCATGCTCTGGGAAAAATCCCCCATGTATGACATTTCCCGTGGCAGGCCCGTGACTTGGCTTGTCACAATGACCCGCAACAAAGCAATCGATCGCTTGCGATCCCTCCAGCGCCGCCTGCGCCTGCAGGATGAGGTCCGCCTTGAGAATCCCGAGTCGATGGATACCCTCACCCCAGCGCAGAGCTTGCGTGCGAGTGAAAAAAATGAACTCGTCCGCACGGCTGTGATGAAGCTGAATCCCGACCAGCGCGAAGTGATCGAGATGCTCTACTTCAGCGGACTCTCCCAGCAGGAAATCTCCGACCGCATCCACAAGCCGCTCTCCACCGTCAAGGCCCGCATCCACCGTGGAATGGTGAGACTTCGCAAAATCGTCGGAACCGAAATCTAAAAACTCCATGACCATTCTTGGTATCGATATCGGAGGCACCGGCATCAAAGGCGCTCCGGTCAATGTCGCCACCGGGGAACTCCTCGCCGAGAGATTCCGCATTCCCACGCCCAAGCCCGCATTGCCAAATGCCGTGGCTGATGTCGTGGGCCAGATCGCCTCCCACTTTAAATACAAAGGCCCGACGGGAGTCACATTTCCGGGCATTGTGAAAAAAAGCATCATCTACTCCGCCACCAACGTGGACCACTCATGGCTGCAGGTCGATGCCGCCAAACTTTTTCACCGCCACCTCGGCGGTCCTGTCACAGTCGTCAACGACGCCGATGCCGCAGGCATTGCGGAAATGCACTTCGGCACGGGACAGGGTAAACGCGGCGTCGTCATCATGCTCACCTTCGGCACCGGCATTGGCTCAGCCATCTTCCACAACGGCGTCCTCGTTCCGAATGCCGAACTTGGCCACATCCAACTCCGTGGCAAAGATGCGGAAAAACGCTGCTCCGAGCGGGTTCGCGAGGAGAAGGAAATGTCCTACAAAAAATGGGCAAAATTCGTGAGCGAATACCTCGCCACCCTTGAAACGCTCTTCTCCCCCGAGCTTTTCATCATAGGCGGCGGCATCAGCAAAAAAGCCGATAAGTTCCTCCCCTACCTCACTGCGAAAACCGATGTCCTCATCCAGCCGGCGAAAATGCAGAACGATGCCGGCATTATCGGAGCGGCATTTCTGGCAAAGATTCCCTCTTGATCTTCCCCGGGCTTTCGTCGAGAGTGCACCTCTCCCGTTTACGGGGTCTTAGCTCAGTTGGTAGAGCGCCTCAATGGCATTGAGGAGGTCAGGGGTTCGAATCCCCTAGGCTCCACCACCCTCCGGATTTCCACCAACTCGACTGCGTCAGATACGAATCATTTTGCATTCACAGCGCATCGATCCGCCTACGCAGGGCGTATTCTATCCAACTATGGAAAACCGGACCCGCATCGTCGAAGCCTACACCACACACCTCCGCGAACACGGCACACCACCGCATACCGTGCACGCCTTCTGCAAATCGCTCAGCCTCTCCGAGAGGGATTTTTTTCAAGAATTCGCCTCCCTCGACAATGTCGAAAGCGCGATCTGGGGCGATTGGATTTCCGGACTGGCTGCCAAGGTTTCGAGCGGGGCCGAGTGGAAGGATTTTTCAGCGCGCCATCGCTATCTGACATTTCTTTTTGCCTTCACTGAATCCTCGCTGGACTGGCGCTCGCTCATGATTTCGCGCTTCAGCCAACTCGCGCTCGTAGCCTCCCCGCCGTTCCTCAAAGCCTTCGAGGAACACTTCAAAACCTTCGCTTCGGGCATCATCGACCAGGGCCTCTCCACAGGAGAAATCGCATCCCGCGGACCACTGCAAGCCCTCTATCCCGCGGTCTTATACATCCACTTTCGGGCTGTGATCGCCTTCCTCCTCAAGGATGAGAGCCAACGCTTCGAGCGCACCGATGCGTTCATCGAAAAAACCGTCGCCTTTGCCTTCGATGTCATCCGCACCCAAGCGATCGACTCCGCATTCGATCTCGCCCGCTTCCTCGCGCCCTCGGCCTGGGGGAAAATATCTTGAGCACTCAGGAGAGTATCCGCAGCCATCGCCTCGACCGCATGGCCGCACTCGCAGGAACTGGGGCGCGCGTGGGTATGAACTATCTCAAGCACTATGGACGCCAAGCCATAAGCGGCCGCGCTGATGCGGATGACCTCCAGGAACGAAATGCGAGCGAGGTTTTCCGCACCTTCAGTGAATTGAAAGGTGGTCCGCTCAAGCTGGCCCAGATGCTCAGCATCGACCAATCCCTGCTCCCGCCCGCCTACGCGAAGCAATTTGCCCGCGCGCAGTATTCCGCGCCGCCGCTCTCCTACCCGCTCGTCGTGCGAACATTTCGCAGGGAATTCGGAAAGGATCCCCGAGAGGTTTTTGACACATTCGAAACCCAAGCCACCCACGCCGCCTCCATCGGCCAAGTGCATCGCGCCACGCGAGGCGGGCGCACATTCGCCGTAAAAATCCAATATCCCGGAGTCGCCGAAAGCCTCCGCAGCGACCTCGGCTTGGTCAAACCCATCGCCCTTCAAATCCTCGGCCTCAGAGAGCGAGATGTGGCAGCCTACTTTCGGGAAGTCGAAGCCCGCCTGCTGGAGGAAACCGACTACGAAAAGGAACTCACCAACGCGACAAGCCTCTCAGCCGCTTGCGCACACTTACCGAATATCCGCTTCCCGGAATACCACCCCGAGTTTTCCAACCGCCGGGTCATTACGATGGATTGGATGGACGGTGAGCCTTTCGATGTCTTTGCCGATGGCGCGGCCTCGCAAGACCGGCGCAACAGCATCGGGCAGGCGCTCTGGGATTTCTACGCCCACCAAATCCACAACCTCCGGTGTTTCCACGCCGACCCCCACCCCGGGAACTTCCTCATCAGCGGCGAACATCTCTGCGTTCTCGACTTCGGCTGCACCAAATCAATCGATGCGGATTTCCACGCCAAACAATTCGCCTTCCTCGATCCCGCGCTGGAAACCAACCCCGCACGCCTCACCGCCGCGATGGAGTCCCTGAGTATCCTGCTGCCCTCAGACACCCCCGCGCAACGCGCCCACCTCACAGCCTTGTGCAAAACCTCCCTCGAACTCCTCGCCCGCCCCTTCCGCACAGGCCAATTCGACTTCGGCGACCCCACTTTCATGTCCGCCATCTACGAACTCGGCGAAGAAAATAGAAAAAACGACACCCTTCGCGGCATCCGGGGACAAAGAGGCTCAGCCGACACCATCTACCTGAACCGCACATTTTTCGGGCTCTACAGCCTCCTCACGCGCCTCCGCGCCCGCATCAAAACCCCACTGCCCACAGGCCTGAACTTCGAGTAGCCAAGCCTCTCGGAGAAGGGCGGTGCCTTGAGAGGTCACTTTTTCAGGTCTGGGTTTTTGAGAACTCGAGACGGCCATCATTTTCCACCGCTTGGATGTGGTCACCTTCGCCGAAGTGGCCGTCGAGAATTTCGAGGCTGAGGGGGTCGAGGATTTGGCGTTGGATGACGCGCTTGAGGGGGCGGGCGCCGTAGGCGGGGTCGTAGCCTTCCTTGCCGAGGAAGAGCTTGGCGGACTCGTCGAGCGTGAGGGTGATGTTTTGCTTGGCGAGGCGGGCGAGGAGGCGGCGGAGGTGGATGTCCACGATGTGGGTGATCTGGCTGGCGTCAAGCCGGTCGAAGATGATCGTCTCG
>CANKXQ010000016.1 GCA_947487745.1 Spartobacteria bacterium
CTTCGCAACGAGCCGCGTCTGGCCGGATTTCGCACCGCGCGTGTAAGGCAAAATGCGCGCGCCATGCCGGAAGACCGCGTAGGGAATGATCTGCTTGAGCGAGGGGTCCTCCTCCGCCGCGCCGCGAGGCACAAAGAAGTTGTTCTCCTTTTTCATGAAGGCGGGAAGGTAGTCATCCACCCTCCGGCAAAGGCCCTGGAAGCTTCCCAGGCCATCGAAAAATTCGCGTTTCACAACCAACACCTGTTCCTCTGTTTTGCTCATGGGCGCAGACATTGCCGCGAGCGCTCGAACCCGCAAGGGAAAACTTCGCAAACGGGGCTCGTTTTTCTTCCCCTTGCATCGATAGGGGGTTTTCTGTGACAACAGAGGGGATGACAGATGAACTCGCCCAAGCCGTTGACAGCGGCGCCCTCGATAAAAAAACTGCCGACAGGCTCGCCCGCCTCACGCCCGGATCCTACTGCACCCACAAGAGCTGGGGCTTCGGACGTGTCGCGGAATGGAACCTTCTCGCCGGCCAGGTCCTGATTGATTTCAAGACCAAGAAAAACCACCCCATGCAGGCCGTCTATGCGGCTGAAACCCTCACGCCGATTCCCGAGGACCACATCCTCGCCCAGCGTGAGACCAATCCGGAGAGCATTCGCGAACTCGCAAAATCCGACTCCTCCGCGCTGATCAAAAAAATCCTCACAGACTTCGGAGGCAAAGCCACAAGCGACCAGATCTCCTCCGCGCTAAGCCCCGGCGTATTCGACGATGCCGCCTTGAAACGCTGGTGGGATGCCGCCCGGAAGAAAATGAAGTCCGACGGACAATTTGGCATGCCAGCCAAAAAAACCGATCCTTATGTGCTGCTGGACACCCCAGTGAATTCGGGATCGCGTCTCCTCGATGGATTCCGCTCCGCGCGCCATACGCGCGATCAGGTTCTCGCTCTCGAAGAGATTTCAAAATCCCTCGACGACCTCGCCGGCAGCCAAGATGAACTCCAAAGCGTCGTCACGCTCATCGAAGAGGCCGCCCTGCGCGCCCGCCGTCTCAATCCCTCGCAGGCCATTGAAATTCTCATCGCCCGCGACGACCTGCTTGAGAAATTCCCCCATCTCCAAGCCGGTGCCGAGGCACCCACCATCGCCAACATCATCGCTTCCGAACCCGGGAAGCTCGGCCAGATTCTGGAGTCAGTCCCCGGCTCGAAGGAAAAACGCGTGCTCGAAGCCCTCGAGCCCGCGTTCGGCGAAGCTTGGGGCGACAAAGCCATTGCTCTTCTTCCCAACGCCGGTGCCCGCCTGATCTCCGACATCTGCCGCTTGTTTGAAAAGCACAAGCGCAAGGAACAATTTCAAGCCACCGTGGAGAAATGGATCAGTGAGCGCTCGATTTCCTCTGAAATGCTCATCTGGCTCTGCAAAGAGCGCGACAAACGCTTCCCAGCACTGTTCAACGCAGAGCTTCTCGCTGCCGTGTTCAGCGCCCTCGAGGCCGACCTCCTCGCCGAAAAACGCACCTCGCGACTCAAGGACCTCCTCATCGACGACGGAGACCTCATCGGCGACCTCCTCATCGGAGCCAGCCGCGATGTCGTTCGCGACTCGATGCGGAAACTCCTGCTCACTCCGGCGATTGAAGACCTCTCCAAGCGCTCGCTCATGGCCCGCATCGTCAAACTCTACCCCGATACCCAGAGCATGATCACCGGAGCACATCAAGAAGAGGAGAAAGCCGACAACCTCATCGTCTCCTGGTCCAGTCTCGAAAAACGCAAAGCCGAACTCGACAACCTCATCACCAAGGAAATCCCGCAAAACCTCCGCGACATCAACATCGCCAAGGAACAAGGAGATCTCCGAGAGAACGCCGGATTCAAAGCCGCCAAGGAACACCAGCGCGTCCTCCAACGCCGCCGCGTCGAGATGGAGCGCGACCTGGTCATCGCCCGGGGAACAAACTTCGAGAATCCCGCGACAGCCACCGTCTCCATCGGAACCGTCGTCACCGTTAAAAACGAGGACGGCACGAAGGAAACCTTCAGCATCCTCGGAGCGTGGGATAGCGCCCCCGACCTGGGCATCGTTTCCTACAAAGCCGGCGTAGGCCAGGCCCTCCTCGGTGCTGCTGCAGGCACCACTCTGGAGCTGCCCGCCGAAATCGGCACTCGCAAGGTGACCATCGAGTCGATCATAACCTTCACCGATCTCGAACTCCTGCGCTCAAAGGTCCACGTCATTCCCGCCGGAATGGCCACAGCCAGCTAAAACCGGTAACAATTCAAAAAGCGGATGCCGCCGAAAGGAGGCATCCGCTTTTTGCTGCCAACTCGACAGCGCACCTCGTGCCCCCGGGAGGGCCCTCCTCCGGCATGGCCCATTTTCAATTCAGAAAAAGCCGCAGAAACAACTTTCCGCCACCGCCCTTCCCCATCAGCGCTCCCCAATCCCGACCGCTGCCCGCACACGCTTCATGACGCGATCCGACACCTCGCGGGCCTTTCCGGCACCGTCGGCGAGGACTCGGTCAACGAGGCCGGTATCAGCTAAAATCTCCTCACGCCGCACACGGAAGGGCGCGAAGTATTCCCAAATCCCAGCGAAGAGCTGTTTCTTCAAATCCCCATAACCTGTGCCTCCATTTCGGAAGGCATCGAGCATGGACTGGTAATCCGCCGGCGAGGCCACGAGCTTGTAGAGGTCAAGAATCACAGCTCCTTCGGTGGGCTTGGGCGACTCGACCGGCGTCGAATCGGTTTTGATGCCCATGATTTTTTTCCGCAGCACCGCCTCGGGAGCAAAAATCTCAATCGTGTTGTTGTAGCTCTTGCTCATCTTCGCCCCGTCCAGTCCAGGCACGACAGCCGTCTCATCCCGAATGCTCGGCTGCGGGAGTTTAAAAATCTCGCCGAAAGTTTCGTTCATCTTCACCGCAATATCGCGGGTCACCTCGAGATGCTGTTTCTGATCCCGACCGACTGGCACAAGATCGCTGTCACAAATCAAAATATCGGCCGCCATGAGCACCGGATAAGCAAACAAGCCATGCGAGGCTGCCAGCCCCCTGGCAGTCTTGTCCTTGAACGAGTGACAACGCTCCAGCAGGCCCATGGGAGTCACCGTGCTCAGAATCCATGACAACTCGGTGACGGCGGGCACATCCGATTGACGAAAGAAAACAGCCCGCGCCGGATCCAGTCCGCAAGCAAGAAAGTCCACCGCCAACTCCCGCACATTGGCCCTCAGCGCGGCGGCATCGTGCACAGTCGTGAGAGCGTGCAAATCCGCTATGAAATAGTGGGCCTCACCCTGCTCCTGAAGCTCGATCGAAGGCTTCATCATGCCGAAATAATTTCCCAGGTGAAGGGTTCCCGAAGGTTGAATGCCGGAAAGAATACGCATCCGGCGTGAATACCATGTCCACCCGCAGGGGAAATCCTTCTTTTTTGAAAAGAATTTGAATCGGCATTCCCTGCCGCTATCGTCGCGCTCACACCTGCTTTTCACGCATCAAGTGCTATGAAAAAACTCATCATCACCACTCTTCTCAGCGCCTTCCTTTGGTCCTCACAGGCCGCCGAGAGCTATATCATCGTCGACAACCAGACCGGGACTATTCTGGATTCCAAAAACAAGAACGCCAAGGTCCAGATTGCCAGCCTGACCAAGATCGCCACAGCGCTCGTGGCTCTCGACTGGGCGGACCTCAGCAAAGCCGACCTTGCAGCAATCGCCGAGGTCCCGGCCAACGCTAACGCAGAGGGAGCCGTGAGCACCGTCGGCCTTCAACCCGGCGACTCGGCGAGCCTGCGCGACCTCATCTACTGCGCACTGCTCGCTTCGGACAACATCGCCGCCCACACGCTTGCAAACCATATCGGCGCTCAGATCGCGAATCCCCAGGAACTCCCTCCCGTGGAAAATTTCGTCGCCCACATGAACGCTCTGGCCCGGACACTGTTCATGAAGCGAACGCTTTTCTTGAACCCCTCGGGAATGGATCACCGCACCAACATCGCAACTCCCTACTCGACAGCGGAGGATCTCGCGCGTCTCGTCCGCTACGCTTACAACAATGCAGGGTTTGCTTTCTATGTGTCCCAAAAATCCCGCCAGATCCATATCTTCCGGGGCGGCATCGACATGCCTATCGAAATTAACAACACCAACGAACTCCTCGGCAAAGACGGCATCGACGGCGTCAAAACCGGCCGCACCCGCCGCGCCGGGGATTGCCTCATCCTCTCATCCACCCGCTCCCCGGAATCCCAGCGCGAGGGTGAAACGGTCTTCATCACCCCACGCCGCATCAATGTCGTAGTGCTAGATTCCCCGAACCGCTTCGGCGAGGGGCAAGCCCTCGTCAACCATGGCTGGAGCCTCTATGACGCCTGGGCCGCTGAAGGCCGCCCGACGAAGAAATCAACAAGCCTCTGAGGCGCCCACATGGAGCGCAAACGCATTGGAATTCTCACCAGCGGCGGCGACTGCCCCGGCCTTAACGCCGTGCTCCGCGCCGCCAGCCGCGCCTCCGAAAAACTCGGTTGGGAGTTGATCGGATTTCAGGATGGCTTTGAAGGTCTCCTCGAGCCCGCAACGCATGTCGTGCTCAACCGCCGTGCCACCGCAGGCATCATGCACCTCGGGGGCACACTCCTCGGCACCGTCAACAAAGGCCAGTTCATCTCGCGCGGCAATGGTCGCCAAGGCTCCTTCATACCGGCCGAGGTGCTCGGAAAAACACGGCAAACATTCCAATCGCTGAATCTCCACGGCCTCATCGTGGTCGGCGGCGACGGATCCCTGAATACCGCACTCCAGATGCACCATGCAGGCCTGCCGGTTATCGGAGTTCCAAAGACCATCGACAACGACCTTGAGGCCACCGACATGACATTCGGCTTCGACTCCGCCGTTGAATGCGTGGCCAGTTCCCTCGACCGCCTGCACACCACCGCCACCAGCCACAAGCGCGTCATGGTAATCGAAGTCATGGGCCGCCACGCAGGCTGGATCGCCCTCCACGGCGGCCTTGCCGGCGGGGCGGATATCATTCTCATCCCCGAAATTCCCTTTGAGTTTTCCAAAGTGGCCGCCGAAGTCCTGCGCCGCGAAAAGGAAGGTGCCAAGTGCACCATGGTTGTCGTCGCCGAGGGAGCAAAACCGAAGGACGGCAAAGTCTGCCGACTCCAATCCGCCACCGGCGAAAACCGCCTCGGAGGCATTGCTGAAATCGTTGGACGCGAAATCGGCAACCGCACCCGAAAGGAAGTGCGCACTTGCGTCCTTGGCCACCTCCAACGCGGAGGCGCCCCCACCATGCTCGACCGCATCCTCGGCACCCGCTTCGGCATCAAAGCCGTCCAACTCCTCGAAGAAGGAAAATTCGGCTCCATGGTGAGCTACAAAAACCATTCCACCTGCGCCGTCCCCATTTCCGATGCCGTCCACAAAATGCGCCGCGTCGATCCCTCCGGCCAATTAGTGGAACACGCCCGCGCCGTCGAAATCTCCTTCGGCGACTAAAACGAGACGCCACAAAAAAACCGCGCGGCAGCGCGCCTCGTGCCAATGGGTGGGCCATCCTCCGGCATGGCCCATTTTTAATTCACAAAAGGCGCAGCCAAAAAAAACCTACCCTCTTTTCCTCGCCTGATAAATCGACACAACGCCAAGCGTAAGAGGCCGCGGAGCATCACAGGAAAAGCCGCGTTCCTCTAAGAGTGCATTCATTTTCCGACCACCTGGAAATGTCTCGATGGAACCGCCGAGATACTCATACGCCTCCTTGCGTTGCGTGGCCCAATGCGCAAGGCGTGGCAACACATGGTGGAGATACAGGCGATAAAACGACAGCAGGGGCTCCCACTCTGGCAGCGAAAAATCCAGAATAAAAACAACTCCGCCAGGCCGAAGGACACGATTCATCTCCAGGATTGCCTCCTTCCAATCCGCCATGTTGCGAAGACCAAAGGCGACCGTCAGCACATCAAACGATCCATCCGAAAATGGCAGCGCCAAGCCATCCGCTTGGACCAACCTCTCGACCCCCTTGATCCGCGCCTGTTCCAACATCGGCAGACAAAAATCCGCAGCGGTGATTCGCGCTGTCGGGCAGGCTTTCTTGATGGCCAAGGCCAAGTCGCCACTGCCAGTCGCCAGATCCAAAACCTCCGACGGGTGACACGCAGCCACAAGCCGAGCCAGTTTGGCTCTCCAGATAAAATCCATCCCGCCACTTAGCAAGTGATTCGCCAGATCGTATCGACCGGCAATGGAAGCAAAGGTGCTTCGCACGAACTCCGGATTTTTTTGGGCAAGTTGAGGATCCACTTTTTTTCGATATCCGGAAAAGGATGGTGCTCACGAGAGGACTCGAACCTCCACGGGTTACCCCATACGATCCTGAGTCGTATGCGTCTGCCAGTTCCGCCACGTGAGCAACGGGGTGGCGAAGATGCATCGCCGCAGCCGCCTTGTAAATCCGAATTTCAAAAAAACACAGGGTTGCAGCAAATGGTTTATTTTCCGATCAAGGCAATAGCCAGACCGTTCGGTGTCAATGCCGGGAATTTTGCGACCCGCTGAGGAATTCCGACAATTTTCGATGCCAACAAATTGTAGTTTTTATAAAATTAGATTAGAAATTGTTACAGCGTTATTAATGTTTATTTTTCTTATTAAGGAAACAAAAGATGGACAAGTCCGCAGGGTCGTGGTAAATATATTCTCTAATGCTTATGCAACGTAAAAGTGCGTTCTCCCGACGCGGACCTGATTTGGTTACCGAGGAACTGGTGGCAGTTCTTACTAAAAAGACCTCCTTCGAATTCAAGCAGTTGTTCGATCAGGTCCATGAGCGTCTGAAGGCTCGCAACGCAGCAAGTGGCGGCGAAGAGATGCTCCGCCTTCGAGCCTACGAGAAACTACAAAATCTTGTATCCCGAGGAATGGTTAAAAAGACCGGCAAAAAATACAAAGGCCTCGCCTCCTTGGCCAAGGCCCTGACTCCCGACCCGATCCCGGTTGCCAAATAAAAGAAAGCGTTCTTTTTCTACGGTGAAATCCCCGACCCACAAAGGGTCGGGGTTTTTTGTTTTTTTAGAGAGAAAGACTCCCTCGATCAGGCGCTGTGGAGCTGGGGATTTTCCCTCAAGGCACGACGGGCCAGAGTCCAAACCGCCAAAAGCAACGCTCCAAAGATGAGGTCCGATACCAGCGCGTTGCGGTAGAACATCCAGGAAGGAGGAAAGCCTGGCAACCCTGTGGTGAGCGACATCCAAAGCCCGCTCAAGCCTCTCGGATACGAGGGATTTCCGATCCACGCGGCGGTATTGGTCACGAGGTAAAAGAGGAGACCGCTGCCGATCAATGCGGAAAAGAATCGTGGCGTTGAGAAGGATGCTTTGGACAGAAGGCGGCCGATTCCAACAACTGCCAAAATGCAGGCCCAGGAAACAAACTGCGCCGAGCTGAATGCCGGGTATCCGAGGAGCACGGCCAAAGCCAGGTCGGAAACAAAGAGGATGCCGACAGGAACGATCCAAGCCAGAATGCCGGGCAGGAAAAGCCCGCCGCAAAAAGCTACAGCGGCCACAGGAGAGAAATTTGGCAACTCCGGAAGAAGTCCAGCCCGAAGCACGCGGAATGCAGCAAGAAGTAAAATGCAAACGGCGACCAGAGCAACGACACCCGCCTCATTGCCGCCCTTGCGAAATGTGAGAAAACTTTTCATGTCCGAAGGCTCTATCTGTGCCGCATATCCACTGCAAGCCCTCTCTTGAGCGCCGATCTTCGACTCGCAAACCCGAAGCATTTTTGATTACGATAAACAGCTCATGATTCATGTCTCCATCCTCGCCAGCGGCAGCTCGGGAAACGCCATTCTTGCCAAGGCGGGAGGGACTTCAATTTTGATCGACGCAGGTCTCAGCGCGAAACGCCTCAACGAGCTTCTTGCTGGACTGGCGACGCCGCCAGAGGCGCTCGCAGGGATTCTTCTCACCCACGAGCATGTGGACCATACACGCGGCCTCAAGGGACTTTGCGCAAAAAATGAAATCCCTGTTTTCACAAACCCACTCACCGCAGACAGCCTGCGCAAAGCCGGCATGCAAGCAGAGTGGCGCTACTTCTCAAGCGGAGCGGCCTTTCAAGCCGGGGACTTCAACATCCATCCCTTCTCCGTGCCGCACGATGCCGCCGACCCTGTAGGATTCGTTCTAAGGCACGGCCCGTCATCCTTCGCCGTCCTCACCGATCTCGGACACACCCCGCGTCAGGTGGTGAACTCGACGCGCGGTGTCAATGCCGTGCTCATCGAAGCGAACCACGACGAGACCCTCCTGCAAAATGATCAGAAGCGTCCCTGGTCCGTTAAGCAACGCATCCTCTCCCGTCACGGCCACCTCTCCAATCAAGCCGCAGCCAATCTCATTGCCGAAATCGCAAGCCCCGACCTGCACCATGTCCTCCTCGCGCATCTCAGCGACGACTGCAACGCACCGGCACTCGCCGCCGGCACGATTCTTGAAAAGCTCCAAGCTACCGGAAACAACCACACCCGCGTCCATTGCCCGGGCGCCGAAGGATTCCCCCTGCCCCACACAATCGCGGTCTGAAGCTTTCGCGCACGATCACCACGCCGCGCGGGATCACTTGTATTGGTTGAGAAAAGCAGCCATGGCGCGCGCCACTTCTTGGGGCTTTTCCATGAGAAGCTGATGTCCGGCTCCGGGAACGACCATATGCTCGGCATTCTGAAATCCAGCCTGCATTCGCTCAGCGGTCGCTGTGTATTTTGTATCGACCTCGCCACTGAGCATTAGGGTGCGACCCGGATAAAAAGGTAAAGTAAACCAATGCGAAGGCATCCTGCCGGAGCTCCAGGTCTCGAGACATGCCGCCATGCGGACAGGGTCACGCCGTTGGCGGGAGGTCACAAATCTTTCCAAATCGTCGCCTAGTCGAGCGGGGGATGCAAAGACCGGTTGATGCCACCACTCGCGCAAAAATCCGGCAAAATCTCCGCCCGAGCGGAGCCTTGATGCGAGGGCCGAATCAGAATCCACCCGGCGAGCACGCTCTGCTTCATCATCGATTCCAGCCGTGGTGGAGACTCCGATAAAAACAGGAAAGGCCTCAGGGAAAGAAAGGGCTGTTTGAAGCCCCAAACGCCCGCCCAAAGAGTATCCAGCAATCGCAGCTGTGCCCCACCCCTCGGCGGCCACAAAATCACGCAAGGATTGGGAAAATTCATCGGCCGATGGACAAATCCAACCAAGATTCTCCTCGGAATGGCCTGGCAGGTCGATCAGGGCAAGTTGCCATTCCGGCGCGTGCACGAGGAATGCATCTGCAAATTCCGCCCAATCACTCCCCTCGCCCAGGAACCCGTGGAGGCAGAGCAAGACGCTCCCACCAGTGCCGCGAGAATGAAATTTCAGTCGACCCATGACAGCGAGATATCCCTGCAAGCCTCGGTCATTCGAAGGTGCAGCGCGTGGTTTTCCGTGCGGTCTGTGTGGCACTCGAGAATTAGCGGCGCGGAATGGCGCTCTGCGAGGAATGTGCGGAGTTCAGAGAGTGAGGCCACTTGATGATATTCCATTCCGAATTGCTGTGCGGCTCCGCGAAATTCCCATGCATGGGGAGTTTCCAGCAATCTCTCCTCCACATCGATCGGCAGAAAACGGAAAATGCCGCCACCGCCATTGTTGATGATCACCAGCGTGACGGGCAATCCCTGCAGGAGCGGAAGGGAATTCAAGTCGTGCAGTGCGGCAAGGTCACCCATGACGGCCAGAAGGGGAGACGCGCAGCCGAGAGCCAAACCAGCCACAGTGGCGATATTGCCGTCGATCCCACTGGCTCCCCGGTTGGCAAAAACATGGACCACATTCTTCGAAAACGCCGCCACAGAAGAATCAAAATCCCGAATCGGCATCGAATTTCCAAGGAACACTGGCCAACATGTCCCGATAGCGACATCGGCCAAAGCGCGCAGAATCGCCGGTTCGCTGAGGGCGTCCTCCTGAGACAATTCCGCCTCGATTGCAGCAGCAACAGCCACATCCGCCCTGCGCCACGACTCGATCCAAGTGTCGGCGGCCTTCGGTAGAGCGATGGACTTCACGGTTTCGCAAAACAACTGAATCCCGGCACGGAGGAAAACGGGTTGCTGATCCCACGGATCAAGGCGTTCAGGAAACATCCGCACTTGCAGACAGTCCGCACCGCGACATGCCGACAACCATTTTCCGAGACGCTTCGAAACAAGCGCGCCTCCAAAATGCAGCACCCGTTCCGGCGGGGGGACATCGTGGCGATGGAGAATCCAATCCGCATGGCGAATGATCTCAGGCCGCAAACGCGCCCCCGAAGCGGCATCCGCAATGACCGGCCAGCCCATTGTTTTTGCCAAATCCAAAATGGCACCCACCTTGTCCTGCTCCCCTACAGGCAATCGACCGATCACGACTACGCCGCGACCGGATGCGAACCTCTGAAAATCGAAGTCGGCTGGCCAATCGAAAAGCGACGAATTCGCAACCTTTGAGCAGTCGATTTTTTCATCCACCGCAGCACCCCCGCTTTCGAGTAACGGCTCGCGGAATGGAACATTCAAATGCACCGGCCCCGACTGGGGACCCACAGCCATCGCAACAACCTCCGAAAGCACATCAGAGAGACGCGAGAGGACTCTCGCATCCTGCGCACATGGCAAATCCACCGCATGCCGGACGAAACCGCCGAAGAGACCGGGCTGTTGAATCGTTTGGTTAGCCCCGCTGCCACGGAGTTCTGGCGGACGGTCGGCTGTCAGATAAATGAGTGGAACATTTGAGTGAAAAGCTTCGACGCAGGCGGGCAGGAGATTTGCCACGGCAGAGCCGCTGGTGGTCACGCACACTGCGGGGCGTCCGGTTGCCATCGACCATCCCAGAGCGGCAAAGGCCATGCCGCGTTCGTCGTAGTGTGTGGTCACATTGAGTCCACTCAGAGCGGCAACCAACGGGGCGCTGCGCGCTCCGGGGCTGAGAAAAAACCGATCGGCGCCGAGTTGGCAAAGGCCATCCACAAGCGCCTGCCCCCATGCACGGTTGGACAACGAACCGCTCATGCCGAAAGCACATTCAAGACGCCCGAGATTTTATCCTCGAGTTCGAACCATTCCTTCTCGGGATCGGACCCTTCAACAATCCCCGCTCCTGCGAAAACTTCGACCTGGGATCCTTTCGCCAGCATCGAGCGGATTGCGACGGCAAATTCGGCGGAGTCCCTCGAGACGCATCCAAACGGACCGGCATACCAACCCCTGTCGAATTTCTCCTTGTCCAAAATGAAACGCATCGCATCAGCGACAGGCGCTCCGCATGTAGCCGGTGTGGGATGGAAGGCTTCGAGGATCGAGGCGTCATCCACCGCACCGCGCAGTGTTCCGGAAACGGCGGTGCGGAGATGTTGCACCCGGGAAAGCTTCAGCACACCGGGCTTCTCATCGCAGGCGTAATCGACGCAGAGGCTGCGGAAGGTTTTCTCCAGAGCCTCCACGACAAGGCGGTGTTCCAGTTGTTCCTTCGAAACCTTCAAGAGCTGGGATTCCAACCTTTCGTCCTCAGCGGCATCCAAGCTGCGCGGGCGGGTTCCCGCGACGGCCTCGCTCTCGAGACGCGCCCCGATGCGGCGGTAGAGCAACTCCGGACTCGCTCCGAGAAAAGCCCCAGCCTCTGCGGAGGGCTGGAACGAAAAGTGGAAACAAGCCGGAGCGGCTCCCATCAGCACCGAGAGCAGCACTTGGGGCGATACCTTTTCCACAAGATCGAGTGTCGATCGCCGGGCCAAAACCACCTTTCTCAACGGACCCGAGCTGAAGCCCTCCAACGCGGCCTCCACGGCCGAAGACCATTGGGTAAAATTCGGTATGTCCCAACGCGTGAGGACGGCAGGCTGGTGCGGCGGCGGGCACTCGCCGAGCGCCTCCACCCAATCCTCCAACTCGTCCACCCCGTCATTGCCTCCAGCCAGATTCATCGCGAGCACGGTGCGCCCGCCGGCATGAATGATCTCGGCCCTCGGAATAAAAAAGTAGCGCTCGGGAAATTCCCTCCAACCCCCCGATGCCTCCGCCGCTGCAGCAAAGCGCTCACCGCCGAAAAGTCGCACGCCCTCATCGGCACCATCCAAGAGCGGCAACAAATCCCGCAATCCGCCTCCCCGCAATTCCCCCACCGCCAGCGTTTGTGCCGCACCAGAGCGCGATCTCCAGAAGACCTTGGGATAAATCGCTGCGGCATCCAGCCACAGCGGCGAGAATCCCCCCAAATCCTCAAGATCCCACTCGTAGCGGCGGATACCGGAGAAGGAAATCCGCGCTCCTGCCACAAGCCCACGCAGGTCGGGACGCGTTCCTGCACGAAGACTGGAGCTGTGATGAAAAACCATAGAGGGCGGGCATTCTTCCAAAGACCGGCGCAGGATGCGATAGGGGATTTAACTCCTGGCGGCAACATCGGCGGTATGATCCTTTACGCACAGCAGCCCTGTGGCGTTGTGGATTCCTTTCCCTGCCGAATGAAAACAGATAGACAATGGCGGCATGCCAGCTTCAGCACACCATGTCTACCGGCGATCCATCCGCTTCGCCGATACCGATGCCGCCGGAGTCGCCCACTTCTCGCGCCTGTTGGTGATCATCGAGGAAGCGGTTCACGATTTTTTTCAAAGCCGGGGCGTGCCCATTCTGGATGCGGCAACCGCTTGGCCCTTCGTTTCCATTCATGCCGACTACTCGGCAGGGTGCAGGTTCCAGGATGAAATCACGGTCTCTCTGAGCATTGATCAAATTGGCACCTCATCACTTGGTTTTTCATTCACAGCCGCAAAAGCAGATGGCACCGCATGCTTTGGCGGCAAGGCCACGCTCTGCCATATCGACCCGGCACTCCATGCCCCTGCGCCCATCCCGGCTAAAACAAGGGATGCGCTCGGCGCGACTCCCGAGTAATCGTATCACACGACCCATGCCGAAAAGTTTCAGTCTTTTTCTCGCCCTGCGCTACCTCAAGCCCAAGCGCACCTTTCTTTCGATCATCACCCTCGTTTCGATTCTCGGCGTCACGCTCGGGATCATGGTTTTGATTTTGGTCATCTCGGTGATGACAGGCTTCGAGCAGGAGCTCCGCCGCAAGGTCATCGGCTTCGATGCCCATGTCATCGTGAGCAACGGCGGGGTTTTGGAAAACTGGGAGGCCACGGCAGAGCAGGCGATGAAAAATCCGCATGTCAAAGCCGCCGCGCCATTCGTCCAAGGCCCGGTGATTGTGGAATATCAAAACCGCCGCCTGGCTCCAAAAATCCGGGGCGTCGATGCCGAACTC
>CANKXQ010000017.1 GCA_947487745.1 Spartobacteria bacterium
TCGCGGAGCGCGCGGCACGGCATCTGGATCTGACTCCGACCATGCCGCCTATTCCGCTTCAACCCGCCCCGATAGCCAGCACATCAACGACGGAGGAGCGCAGCAACTGATCCGATGAATCTGAGAAACCTTCTTCAATCATCGGGAATCGCACCGGGTCTGGCTGACCCGGAGATCACGACACTTTGCTTCGACTCCCGACAGGCCGTTCCAGGCTCGCTTTTTTTCGCACTCCCAGGAAAAAACTCGGATGGGGCCGCATATATAAAACAAGCTGCCGAGAGGGGGGCCACGGCTGCCATTTCGGAGAAGGAAATTCCGGACAGCCCCTGCCCGATTGTGGTTGTTCCAAACGCCCGGGCGGCCATGGCCGATATTGGCGCTGCGTTTTTTGGTCATCCCGACCAGGCGCTCAAGTGCGTGGGAGTCACAGGCACAAACGGCAAAACAACCACGACCTACCTCATCCGCCATATTTTCGAGCACGCCTCACAACGCTGCGGGCTGATTGGAACGATCAAATACATCGTCGCGGATGAGGAGCGCCCCGCCCCGCACACAACGCCCGAGTCGATTGATATACAAAAAATCCTCTCCGAAATCCGGGAGACGGGTGGGCGCGCCGTGGCCATGGAAGTTTCCAGCCATGCGATCGTGCAGAACCGCGTGCGAAACATCGAGTTTGATGCCGCAGCCTTTACCAACCTCACGCAGGATCACCTCGATTACCATGGGTCGATGGATGCCTACTTTGAGGCAAAAGCAGGGCTTTTCGAAGCTCTCGCAGGCCAGAAAAACAAGAAAGGCCGGGCGATTGTGAATCTGGACGATCGCTACGGCCAGAGGCTGGTCGATCAATTTTCAAAGCGGCTAAAAATTCTCACCTTCGGCCGCAGCGTTCATGCGGAATTCCGCGCGTCTGCGGTCCGCCAGGAAATGAACGGCACCACATTCACTTTGGAGGCCAGAGGCAAAAGCTACCTCGTCAGGCTGCCGCTCATCGGCTTGTTCAATGTTTACAACGCCCTTGCGGCAATTGCGGCGACCGTGACATGCGGCGTGGAAATGCGGGCCGCGATCAATGCGCTCGCAGCCGCTCCTCAAGTCCCCGGGCGCCTTGAGCGTGTTCCATCCAAGCGGAATTTCCAGGTTTTTGTGGATTACGCGCACACCGACGATGCGCTGAAAAATGTCCTGCGCACCTTGCGCGAGTTGAGTCCCTCGCACCTCATCACCGTGTGCGGATGCGGCGGAGACCGCGATCGCGCCAAACGCCCACTCATGGCCGCAGCCGCAGCCGAACTCTCGGACCATGTGATCATCACATCGGACAACCCTCGCAGTGAAAATCCCGAGGACATCCTCAAGGATATGCAGACCGGTTTGCGCGGTCGCGCCCATGAGAAGATCACCGACCGCGAAGCGGCAATCCGCCGCGCCATCGAACTCGTGGGTCCGGGCGGGATCGTCCTCATAGCAGGCAAGGGACACGAAAAATTCCAAGAATTCGCCGACAGCAAGATTCCCTTCGACGATGTGGCCGTCGCGGACAGGGCGATCACGGACAAGAAAGGAGCGGAGTCTTAAAATGGACAAAACCCCTCTTCTTGAAATCGCATCCATGTCCGGCGCAAAACTCCTCCGGGACGCTCCCGGCGTTACGATTTCAAATATCAACAAGGACACCCGCACAATCCGTCCGGGAGACCTCTACATCGGCCTGCGCGGAGAGAACTTCGATGGCAATGCCTTCGCCTCGGAGGCAATCGAAAAGGGAGCAGGCGCCGTGCTGCTGGATTCCCCCGATGAAGCTCAAAAACTCTCCACATCGGCTCCCGTCCTCCTTGCCGAAAACAGCCTCACCGCCCTTACGAATCTGGCCGCCGCATGGCGCACAAAGCTCGATCTGAAGGTTCTGGGCATCACCGGCAGCAGCGGCAAAACCAGCACCAAGGAATTCGCAGCCGCCGTGCTGGGCAGCAAATTCAAAGTGGTCAAAACCCACGGCAACCTGAACAACCACATCGGCGTTCCACTTTCCATTCTTGCCGCAAGTGCAAGCGACAAGGCGGCGGTCTGGGAAGTCGGCATGAACCATCCGGGAGAAATCGCCCCGCTGGCGGCACTCATCAAGCCAGACTGCGCGATCATCACGAATATCGGCACAGCGCACATCGAATACATGAAGACCCGTGATGCCATTGCCTTGGAAAAAGGCATGCTGGCAGAGGCTGTGCCAGCCACCGGAAGCGTGATTCTCTCTGCGGAGGACGATAAAACCGACTCGATCGCTGCACGCTGCCGGGGAAAGGTCATCCGCACAGGGCTGAAAAACAGCAACCTCACA
The DNA here is from genome assembly GCA_947487745.1 of Spartobacteria bacterium. Taxonomy (GTDB): domain Bacteria; phylum Verrucomicrobiota; class Verrucomicrobiia; order Chthoniobacterales; family Terrimicrobiaceae; genus UBA967. Next base: position 2,348 of record CANKXQ010000017.1, read on the forward strand.
GCCACGGAGATTGTGCCCGCATCCACAGGGACCACATTCACAGTGGTCCTCCACTCCGCAGACCAAACGCTCACCGCCACAGCATCCATTCCCGTTCAAGGATTGCACATGGTCCAGAATGCCCTCATGGCCATTGCGGCCGGACTGGAATTGGGCATCCCGCTGGAAGCTGCCGTGAAAGGACTCGCCCGCACAGAACTGGCTGGTGGCCGACTGGAGCAACGCGTGCACAAAGGAGTCACATTCCTCGATGACACCTACAACGCGAACCCCGATTCCATGGAAGCCGCGTTGAGCACCTTGCGCTTCACTCCCTGCATGGGTCGCCGCATTGCGGTGCTCGGTAAAATGGGCGAACTCGGCGACTATGCCGCCGAGGGATATTCGCGCGTCGGCTGCGCCACCGTTAAGTATGCAGACATCCTGGTAACCGTGGGCCAGGAGGCCCGTCACATCTCGGCAATCGCAAGGGAACTTGGATTCAGCCGCATCCATGAGGTCGAAGACACCTCTGCCGCTGCCAGAATTCTAGATCAACTCGCCCGCCCCGGAGATCTCGTCCTAGTCAAAGGCAGTCGCTCCGCACGAATGGAAACCCTTTTTCAAAAACTCCAAAGCTGATGCTCTACTACCTATCCGAACTGAGTGACTGGGCCGCCAAACAAGGCATCAGCAATGACCTCCTCAAGGCACTGAATGTTTTTTCCTACATCACATTCCGGGCCATCTGTGCGGGCATCACGGCGTTTCTCATCAGTGTGATTTTTGGAAATTTTGTGATTCGCAAACTCATCTCCCTGAAGTTTGGCCAACCGATCCGCACCGCAGCAGAGGTCCACAAACTCCACGAACTCCATGGATCGAAAAAAGGAACCCCGACCATGGGCGGCATCCTGCTGATTGGTTCGATTGTGATTTCAACCCTGCTCTGGGCAAAACCCGAGAACCCATTCGTCTGGCTGGTGCTATTCAGCGCGGTTTTCCTCGGTGGCATCGGTTTTTACGACGACTGGCTGAAGGTTACGAAGAAAAGCTCGGACGGCATCAGCAGCCGCCTCAAGTTCACGCTTCAATGCCTCTTGGCTGGCATTTTCACCCTCTTTTTCCTCACAAATCCAAAACTGTCAGCGACCGCACAACAGCTCTTCATCCCGTTCCTCAAGGAACCGCTACTCCTCGGCATGGGGGTTCTCACTTTTATATTCTACCTTCTCGTCATCGTGGGCACATCCAACGCTGTGAACCTCACGGACGGGCTCGACGGGCTCGCAACCGGGTGCACCGCGACCGTGGCGGCAACCTACGCAGTGCTGGTGTATGTGGCTGGCAACATCAAAACCGCAACCTACCTTCAGGTTCCATTCGTCCCCTATGCCGGGGAGTTGGCAGTCCTCTGCGTCGCACTGCTCGGTGCCTGCCTCGGATTTCTCTGGTGGAACGCGCATCCGGCGCGCGTCTTCATGGGAGATACCGGCTCATTGGCAATCGGCGGAATGCTGGGAGCCGTTGCGATCTGCTGCAAACAAGAACTCCTGCTTGTGATTGTCGGAGGAGTTTTTGTCATGGAAGCGATGTCCGTGATCCTTCAGGTCGCAAGCTTCAAAACGACTGGCCGCCGGATTTTCAAAATGTCCCCCATTCACCACCACTTCGAACTCAGCGGGTGGAAGGAAAACACCGTCATCGTCCGTTTTTGGATTCTCTCGGTGCTCTTTGCCCTCCTGGGTCTCGCCACCTTGAAACTGCGTTGAAATGATCTACAGCGGCAAAAAATCAGTTGTTCTCGGTCTCGGCCACAGTGGCGAGGCCGCAGCTGCTTTGCTGCTGGAAGAGGGTGCCGAAGTGACCATTTGCGAATCCACGGACACTCCGAGCGTTCGTGATAAGGCCGCTCAAATGGAGACCAAAGGCATCCGCATTCTCCTCGGCCGCGCGGCTGATGAAGATCCCTCACTCTACGACCTCGCCGTGCTCAGCCCGGGGATCGATCCCGCAGTCGCGCTCGTGCGGAATGTGATCAAAAAAAATATCCCGCTTATCGGTGAACTCGAACTCGCATTTCAAGAATGCACCTGCCCGGTGGTCGCGATCACAGGCACAAACGGGAAAACCACCACAACCGAACTCACGGAAAAAATTCTTACAGGCTGCGGAGTCCGAACCATGGCCAGCGGGAATATCGGTCTTCCTTTTGCACGAGCTGTCCGCCAGAGCCATGAACTCGATGTGATGATTCTGGAGGTGAGTTCCTTCCAGCTCGAAACAATCCGCACCTTCCGTCCGAAAGTAGCCGCCTGGTTGAACCTCAGTCCGAACCACCTGGACCGCTACCCGGGCGTGGAGGAATACCGCGCGGCAAAGCTCAGGATTTTCGAGAACCAAACGGCCGATGACATGATCGTGGTGAACGCATTGGCCGATCTCCCTCCGCTTCCGGCGAGGAAAATCACCTTCAGCGCGACACAGCCCGAAGCAGACTTCACACTCCGGGGCCGTAAGATTTTCTTCCAAGGCAGGCATCTGCTTGATCAATCCGACACACTCCTGCCCGGCGTTCACAATGCGGAAAACATCATGGCCGCACTCGGGATGGGGCTCGGGTTGAATCTCGATCTGGACGATCTTGTTCAGGCGATAGCAGACCATACCCCGCCCGTGCATCGCTGCGAATTCGTGCGCGATCTCGAGGGAGTGCGCTGGATCAACGATTCCAAGGCCACCAACCTCGATGCCTTGGAGAAGGCTATTCTCTCTCAAGATCGGCCAATCATTCTCATCGCCGGTGGAAAGGACAAAGGCGTGGAATTTGACGACAATGCCGACCTCGTCCGCGAAAAAGTCCGCGCCGCCGTGCTCATTGGAGAGATGAAGAACCGCATTGCCTCATCCTGGAAAGACACGGATTGCCACACGACAGGAAGCTTGGAGGAGGCCGTGAACAAGGCCCGATCGCTTGCGCAGTCCGGGGATGTCGTCCTCTTTTCCCCCGGCACTTCATCCTACGACATGTTCCGCAACTACGGGGAGCGTGGGAACATTTTCAAAACTCTCGTTCAAAACCTCAAAAACAATCCATCCAACACACCATGATGTTCAAAAAAAACACCACTGCTCCGCGCCGTCCCGCACGGCGATTGGTTCCAAGAAAAACAATGCACGCCCGTGCGGCTTCGAGCCGTGAGGAGGTGGAGGATTATGAAAGCGAGTCGGAGCCAAGCATGAAACTCTCCCAGGCTTTCATTGTGGTTCTTGTTCTCCATGTCGTTGCCGTTGCTGGCATCTATGGGTTCAACCAACTGAAGGAGAAACCGGCACGCCCGGCCGCTGCGAAAGCAGACCCCCCCGAAGCCGCCGCGACCGCTGCTGTGACTGAAAAGAAAGCCGAGACCGTTGCAAAAGCAGAAACTCCAGCGCCTTCAAAATCGCAGGAGTCGCAGGCCACCTACACCGTGGTGGCCGGTGACACACTGAAACGCATCGCCTCGAAATTCAACACCAGCATTGAGTCACTCGAAAAAGCGAACAACCTCACCAGCACATCCATTATCAAAGTTGGACAAACGCTGATCATTGGTTCTTCCGCAAAAGCCGCCGCAGCCACAGCGCAAGCCGTTGAGACGACAGCCAAGGCCGCGCCGAGACCCGCAGTTGTGGCAAAAGCCCCGCCGGTCAAGCCTGCAGCCGTGCAGGAAAAAGCTGAAGCCAAGCCACTGGAAAAACCACAAAGCACCGAAGAAAAAAGCTATGTCGTTGCCAAAGGAGACAATCCCTACTCGCTGGCTAAAAAATTCAACGTCACTCAAGCGGCCTTGATGAAGGCAAACAACATCGACGACCCAAAGAAACTGAAAATCGGCCAAAAACTGGTCATCCCTTAAGTCCAGCAAAACTTTAAGCGGTTAAAAATTTACGTAATGCACAGAAACGCCATCTATGTCCTGACCTTGTCCGTGGCAGGCCTCATCGCCCTCGGGTTGGTGATGCTTTTCAGCACAAGCGCGTTTGCGGAAGAAAGCAAATCAGACATGTATTTCTTCGTAAAACGCCAAGGCATGTGGCTCTGCGTCGGACTTGTTGTCGCGATGGTGGCTTCCTTTGTGAACTACCATTTCTGGATCAAATACTGGTGGGCTTTCTTTGCTGCTGCCGCACTTCTTCTACTCCTCTGCTTCATCCCGCCTATTGGTCTGCGAATCAATGGATCCTCGCGCTGGATCAATCTCGGCTTCGGTGTCGTGCAGCCCAGCGAACTCGCCAAGATTGCCTCGATTTTCTTTCTGGCCTGGTGGTTCTCCCGGACGGATATCAGCTTCTCCGCCTTCACTACCGGGCTCGCTTATCCCATGGGCATCCTCAGCATCCTCATGGGACTGATCGTTCTTGAAGTGGATATCGGCAACACAGCACTCATCGGAGGAACCGCTGTAGCCGTCCTTTTCATCGCCGGAGCCGCGCTGCGCTGGCTTGGAACACTCATATGCTGCGGACTCGGCGGCATCTTTGTCGTGGCAATGAATGTGTCGGAACGCCAAGGACGAATACTGGCATTCTTACATCCTGAAAAATACAGCCTCGGCGAGGGACTCCAACAATGGCAGGCACTCATCGCATTCGGATCCGGTGGCGTGGATGGCCTCGGACTCGGCGAGGGACGCCAGAAAATGCTCTACCTGCCCTACGCGCACACCGATTTCATTTTCCCGATGATCGGCGAGGAGCTTGGACTTTATGCAACACTTCTCACCGTGCTAGCCTATCTGCTCATCTGCCTCTGCGGCTCTCTGGTCGCGTCGAATGCCAAAGACGATGTCGGCCGCCTCCTCGGAATCGGAGCCGTGATCATGATCACCCTTCAGGCTTGCGTGAATATCGGAGTGACCACCTCGCTTCTGCCGAACAAGGGCATGCCACTCCCATTCATCAGCTATGGCGGCTCCAACCTGGTCGTCTGCCTGTTTCTCATCGGCCTGCTTGTAAACATCCACCGCCAGGGACGACCACTCGTATCCCATTTCGCGCCCGCTCTCACGCGTCCGCACTTCGAGCCACGCATATGACCGATCAAAAACCATTTCGAGCCATCATTGCCTGTGGCGGCACAGGCGGGCATCTCTTCCCCGGTCTTGCCGTCGCGGAGTCTCTCCACGAGCGCGGCCACGAGGTTTTGCTTTTTGTGTCGGAAAAGGAAATCGATGCCGTCGCACTCAAGGCGCACCCTCAATTCCGGGCTGAAAAACTGCCATCGGTCGGCATGCCGGCGATGCTTCTGTCGCCCGCCTTCATAGGCTTTGTCCGTCGCTGCTGGGATAGCTACCGCCAATGTCGTGCGATTTATCGGAAATACCGTCCGTCCGTGGTTCTTGGCATGGGCGGCTTCACATCCACCGCGCCGATTCTCGCCGCGCGCATGCAAGACCTGCCATGCTTCATCCACGAGTCCAATGCCATTCCCGGCCGTGCCAACCGCCTGGCGGCGAGGTTTGCATCCCGCGTTCTTCTTGGCTTCGAAGATTGCCGCCAGAGGTTCCCGGGAGCTGACTGCATTGTCACTGGCACTCCGGTGCGAAAAAACCTGGGCCAACCGATGGGTCGAAGCGAAGCCATGAAGGTTTTCGGTCTGGATCCCGCACGCCCCACGCTGCTCGTGACCGGCGGGAGCCAGGGCGCGACAGGCATCAACCAGGTTCTCTTCCGCACCGCTCCGCTTCTGGCCCAGTCGGGTATTCAAATCATTCATCTCACGGGCAAAAACGACGATCGACTGGCCGCCGCGAACTACCAGCGCGATGAAATCCCCCACTATGTCGCCCCATTCCATCACCGCATGGAAGAAGCCTACTCGGCGGCGGACCTGGTCATTTCACGCGCCGGTGCATCCAGCCTTAGCGAGCTGTCCCAATTCGGCCTGCCCGCCATCCTGATCCCCTACCCCCACGCGACGGACGATCACCAGAAGGCAAACGGGGAGATTTATGTAAGAGCAGGGGCATCCGTGATGGTAGACGAAAAGGAAATCGTTCCAGAAGTCTTCGCTGCCACGATTTCAAATCTTTTAAACGATCCAATGCGGCGTGCCACGATGGCCGCAGCAACGAAAAAGCTCACGCCGGAATCAGCCGCAAAAAATGTGGCCGATGTCATGGAGCGCGCCGTGAGGGAGGGCGTCAAATGACAGCTGCCGAGCTGCGCCAGGCGCTCACTGCGCCAACGCCAAAGCACATCCACCTGATCGGAGTTGCAGGCTCCGGCATGAGCGGTATCGCCGCGCTGCTGCTTGGTCTTGGCCACAAAGTGAGCGGGTCCGACAAGGTCCACACAACGGAAGTCGAACGCTTGATTAAAAAAGGCCTCGCATTCCATTGCCCCCACTCCTCGGACTGCGTGCACGGCGCGGATGTCGTTATTTACTCCTCCGCGATCAAAGCCGGGAATCCCGCATACGATGAAGCCATCCGCCAGGGACTCCCGCTCGCACGCCGAGCCGACGCACTGGCCGCGGTCATGGACTCGAAGAAAGGCATCGTGGTCTGCGGCATGCACGGCAAAACGACCACTTCGGCCATGGCGGCCCATGTCCTCCGCGCCGGTGGCTTCAAGCCTTGCCACTATGTGGGTGCGGAAATTCCGATTCTGGGAACAAACGCGCGCTGGGACTCCGAAGGCGAGTGGTTTGTCGCCGAGGGCGATGAGAGCGACGGAACACTCATCAACTACCACCCCGAGCACGCCATCGTGCTCAACATCGAGCCGGAGCATCTCGATTTTTACAAGGATCTCGCCGCCATCGATGCTGTTTACAAGCGACTCATCAACCAAACATCCGGCAAGGTTTTCTACTGCACGGATGACGACGGAGCGCGGCGTGTGTGCGCATCGCATGCCCGTGCCATTTCCTATGGTCTCGGTGCCGAGTCTCGCTATCGCATCACAAACCTCACTACGGAGAACTTCAAATCCCGCTTCAGTGTCAGCAAGGACGGAAAGACACTCGACGAAGTCGTGCTGAACATCCCGGGTGCCCATAATGCAGTGAACGCCCTCGCCACAATTGCGCTGGCCAGCGAAATCGGACAGTCCTTTGAATCCATCGTCAGCGCACTCGAGAGTTTCCGTGGCGCCAAGCGCCGCTTTGAAATCATTCATGAATCGCCCCGGCAGACCATCGTTGACGACTACGGGCACCATCCCACCGAAATCGCCGCCACACTCGCCACAGCACGCACCGGCGGACATGGGCGGGTGATTGCAATGTTCCAACCACACCGCTACACGCGCACCCAGGCGCTGAAGGACGAATTCGGCAAAGCCTTTGCGCTGGCGGACCATGTTTTTGTTTCCGACATCTACCCTGCGAGCGAGAAACCGATCCCCGGCATTTCCGGACAGACGATTGTCGATGCGATGGTCGCCGCAGGACATGCCTCTGCCACCCATGTGCCCGAAATTTCCCGCATTCATGAAGCAGCCGCCTCCGTGGCGGAGGATGGCGACCTGCTCCTCAGCCTTGGAGCCGGAAATATCCACGAGGCGGGCCAGCGCCTCGCGCAAGATCTGAAAATGCGCGACACCCTCCAGAGCGTGATGGGCCAAGGACGCATCAAACTTTACGAGCCACTTTCCAAGCACACCACGATGCGCATCGGCGGACCGGCCCAGTTCTGGGTTGAACCCGAGAGTGAAGAGGGATTTGCCGACCTCGTGAGGTATTGCTTTGACGAAAACATTCCTCTCATGGTGATGGGCCGCGGCTCGAACCTGCTTGTGCGCGATGGAGGACTCCCCGGAGTGGTTGCACACCTCTCGCGCGGCGACTTCCAACGCCATGAAGTGAATGGAACCGAGATCACTGCGGGCGTGGGTGTGAAATTCAAACAACTCAGCGCTCTGGCGCGCACGGCGAATATTGCGGGGTTTGAGTGGATGGAAGGAATACCTGGAAACCTCGGCGGCGGGCTCCGAATGAATGCCGGAGCCATGGGAGTCCAAACTTTCGATCAAGTCGTGAGGCTTCGCTTTTGCGATCAAGACGGAAACATTTTTACAAGGACTCCTGCGGAAATGGATATCCACTACCGCAGCGTTCCCATGCTGCGAACAAACTACGCCCTTTCGGCAGTGATCTCGGGCAAACCCGGCACTCAGGCTGAGATTGATACCACGATCGCCAAGTCCGTTGCCAAACGCCGCTCCAGCCAACCCGTCGCAGCCAGCGCAGGGTGCATTTTCAAAAACCCATCGGCGATTCCAGCCGGAAAGTTGATCGAAGAACTCGGCCTCAAAAACTTTTCAGTCGGCGGCGCCCGTGTATCCGAAATTCACGGGAACTTCATCGTCAACGACGGCGGGGCGACATCTGCGGATGTCCTGACACTGATCAAAGAAATCCAGACCGCCGCCGAGCGAACACGTGGCATCCAGCTTGAAACCGAGGTTCAAATTGTGGGGGTAGATTTATGAAGCAACAGCATTCCGGAATTCTGAAAAACAAAACCGTAGCGCTGCTCAAGGGCGGCCCAGGCAAAGAGCGGGATGTTTCACTCCGCTCGGGAACTGCCGTTGCGAAAGCCGTCCGCGCCGCCAGGGCCCAGGTCATTGAAATCGATGTCACCACACCGGAAATAACCCTGCCCGAATCCGTGGATCTGGCATTCAACATCATCCACGGCACATTCGGTGAGGACGGCCAACTGCAATCGATCCTCCATGACCGGGGCATACCCTATACAGGCGAGGGAATTGCAGGCAGCCACACAGCGTTCGACAAAATCCTTTCGAAAGAAGCCTTCGACCGCGCGGGAGTGCCGACATCGACATGGCAAAAAATCCGTAAAGGAGAGTCCCCGAGCCTCCCGTTGCCTTATGTCGTAAAAGCTCCGCGCCAAGGTTCCAGCGTGGGCGTGCACATCATCCGTGATGCCTCTGCACTTCCCGCCGCGCTGGAGGACTGCTTCCAATATGGTGAGGAAGTGCTTATCGAAAGTTTCTTTGCAGGCAGGGAACTGACTGTTGGAATCCTCGGCGGTGAGGCTCTGCCTGTTGTTGAAATCGTTCCTAACGATGGTTTCTACGATTACGACCATAAATACACCAGCGGGGCGTCCGAATACTTCGTTCCGGCTCCTCTAACAGAAGCCCAAGCAGCCAGCATCCAGTCCACCGCCTGCGCCGCACACCGCGCTCTCGGGCTCGAGGTTTACTCCCGTGTGGACATACTGCTCGCGCCGGATGGCTCGATGAGTGTTTTGGAAATCAACACAATCCCGGGTATGACCGAGTTGAGCCTTCTGCCCAAGGCGGCAGCCGTCGCGGGACTCGATTTCCCCGCCCTCTGTGAGGAAATCGCCGGACTATCACTTGCGAAGAAGAAGCCCTGATGAAATCAGCCTCCGCCACCAAGAAACGAACGCCAAACGGGGTGCACCACCTGAATGTGAAGATGCGCGCCCGCGCGGCGCAGAGAAAACGCCAGCGCCTGATAGGACAACTCTGCGCGGTTACGCTTATCGTGGCCGTGGCTTGCGGGCTCATTTGGTTCGGGCTTAACAAGGCCCTGGATAAATTCTTTTTCTCCAATCCCGCCTACAACCTCTGCGAACTCGAACTCGAACTCGATGGAATCATGACCAGCGAGGATCTCCTGGCCGAAACAGGAATCCAAACAGGCGACAACATCTTCCGCATCGACATCGCAGGCATCGACCACAAGCTCCGCGAGATTCCGATGGTTGCCGATGTTTCGATCGAACGCATCATGCCAGGTCGCATCGAGATCAACCTCACGCGCCGCATTCCCGTCGCCTGGGTTTCGAAGTCTTCGGATTCCTCGGCGGATTACGATCCAACATCCATGACCCTGGTGGACGACTCCGGCTTCCTGATGAAACCCCGCATCCTTCAACAGGAATATCACCAACTTCCGATCATCTACGGCGTGAAAGTCGAAAAAATCCAGGAGGGCAGCCTGCTTGAAGGAGATGACCTGAAGAACGCATTGACCCTCCTGCGCGAGGCCAGGAGCCAATCGCAGTCCCTGCTCGTCATCAGATCGCTGAACATCAGCAAGGGCTACTGCATCGATGCCCTCACCGATCAAAATGCTCGGGTCAAATTCGCTTCGGGCGACTTCCCCACGCAATTGATGAAACTCCAGCGCCTGCTGGAACATTGCCGCGACACCGGCCGGGAAATCGAATCCGTGAACCTCATGGTGGCAAAAAACACGCCTGTGAAATTTGTCATGGCTGCTCCGCCCGAACCCGTTTCAGAGAAGCAAAAGTCGATCCCTCAAAAATCCAAACCCAAGAGAAACTGATGGCCCGCGAAAAAATTCACGTCGGACTGGAAATCGGAACCACCAAGGTATGCGCCGTCGTGGCGGAATGCCACCGCGACGGGGAAATGCGGATTCTGGGCGTGGGAGAGAGTCCATCGCGCGGAGTTCGAAAAGGCGAGATTGTCGATTTCAAAAACGCCACCCAGTGCGTTCACGACGCCTTGGCTGATGCCGAAGACCGCAGCGATCATGAGATCAAAGGCGTCTGGCTGGCCATTTCAGGGAGCCATATCAAGAGCTTCAACAACCGCAGTTCCGTGACCCTGCCGGAGGAATCCACCATCACGGCCAAGGAAATCGAAAGCGTCGAATTCAAAGCCAAGGAGGCCGGG
>CANKXQ010000018.1 GCA_947487745.1 Spartobacteria bacterium
CTCCATCGCGTGGCTGGCGCATCAGTTGATCAGCCTGTCGAAGGACGGGAAGCCGGTCTTTGATTCCGTCATCGTCATCACCGACCGCCGGATTCTGGACAAACAAATCCGCGAGACGATCAAGGGTTTCGCCCAAGTGGGCAGCATCATCGGCGCGGTCAAGGAAGGCGCGGGAATTTCCAAGACGGAGCAGCTCACGAAATATCTCAAGGACGGGAAGAAGCTCATCATCTCCACGGTGCAGACCTTTCCCCATGTGCTCGACAGTATCGGCGACGAACATCGCGGCGGGAAGTTTGCCATCATCATCGACGAGGCGCACTCCAGCCAAAGCGGCAAGACTTCCTCGGCGGTGAGTCAGGCGGTGGCCGACAGCGAAGACGAGATCAACGACGCCCTCGAAGAGCGGATCAAAAAGAAAAAGCTCGCGAAAAACGCCAGCTATTTCGCCTTCACCGCGACGCCGAAAAACAAGACTCTGGAGATGTTCGGCGAGGCTTATGATGAAGGTGGCGAAGTGAAGCACCGCCCTTTCCACGGCTACACAATGAAGCAGGCGATCCAGGAGGGTTTTATTGAAGACGTGCTCAAGCATTACACGCCGGTGGAGAGTTACTACCGCCTCGCCAAGACAGTGGAAGGCGATCCTGAGTATGATGTGAAGAAGGCCCGCAAGAAACTGCGTGTCTATGTGGAGAGCCATAGCAAGGCCATCCGCGACAAGGCGGAGATCATGGTGGACCATTTTCTTGAACAGGTAATCGGCCAGAACAAGATCGGCGGTCAGGCGCGCGCGATGGTGGTGACCGGCAGCATCCAGCGGGCGATTGAATACTTTTTCGCCTTCAACGCCTACCTCACAGACATCAAGAGCCCCTACCGACCCATCGTCGCCTTCTCAGGCGAACCGGAATACAAGGGCGAGAAAGTCAGCGAGTCGAAGTTGAATGGATTTTCGAGTGGCGACATCGCGGATCGCATCCAAGAAGACCCGTATCGCTTCCTCATTTGCGCCGACAAGTTTCAGACCGGCTACGACGAACCGCTCCTGCACACCATGTATGTGGATAAGGCTCTCAGCGGCATCAAAGCCGTGCAAACGCTCTCCCGTCTGAACCGCGCCCATCCGAAGAAGCACGATGTCTTCGTCCTCGATTTCCAAAACGACACAGAGATCATTGAGAACTCTTTTGCCGATTACTACCGCACCACGATTCTGAGCAAGGAGACAGACCCTAACAAGCTTCACACTCTGAAGGGTGAGTTGGACAAGTATCAGGTCTATTCGCCCGAGCAGATCGACGCGCTCGTGGAGCTCTATCTTGCCGGAGCCGACCGCGACAAACTCGACCCCATTCTCGACAACTGCGTGGCCGTTTATGTCGCCGACCTCGACGAAGACGGTCAGGTTGATTTTAAAGGCAAGGCGAAGGGATTCACACGCACCTACGACTTCCTCGCCACGATCCTCCCGTATGGCGTTCAGGACTGGGAGAAGCTCTCGATCTTCCTCAACTTCCTGATACCGAAGCTACCTGCTCCCATTGAGATCGACCTCTCCAAAGGCATCCTTGAAGCCATTGATATGGACAGCTACCGCGCAGAAAAGAAGGCAACGATGGCCATCGCACTGCCCGACGCAGATGCCGAGATTGAGCCAGTGCCGACCTCTGCTGGTGGACGCAAACCCGAACCGGAAATGGATCGGCTTTCGAACATCGTGAACGAGTTCAATCAGCGTTACGCAGGCGACTACAAGGACCCAACGCGAACGATGGAACGCATCAAGGGGGAAATCCCAGAAAAAGTCTCCGCAGATCCTGCCTATCAGAATGCACGGAAGAACTCCGACCGCCAGAATGCAAAAATTGAACATGACAAAGCCCTCAAGCGTGTTCTTACCGCCATGTTCAAAGACGACGCCCAACTCTTTAAGCAGTTCCAAGACAACGAGTCTTTCAGAGGTTGGCTAACGGACACGATTTTCGGAATAACCTACAAGCCGTAACCGCCAGGCCATTTGGCAAAAAATATGACGCACGCTTGAAAACGAGCGCCTTCAGGCTTACTTGTTGATGAATGAAACTCCGCTTGGATCTTCTGGAGCAGTTGACGGAGGAGGACATTGCTCTTCAGGCGGAGGGCAATGTTCACCGCTTCAAACCCGAGCCGCTTTTCTCAAGAACTGGGGTTGGCAGTCTGTCGCCAGCATCAATCAGCGAGCGTGCGCAAGAAGTGGATCACAGCATGGATTTAACTCGGAAACTGGAGAAGCGTGCTCGGAAAAGTGGCAAAGGCAACACGCCTTAGAGTTGCCCCTCGCCGAAGTGTTCGATCTCCTTCGGGACTTTCATAGGAGCGCCCCGTTTCTCTTTTTGAATGGGAATACATTTTCATTCATCGGCAGGGAATTGACTCTGGCTTTGTTCAGCGACCTTGCACCGGTCCGAAAGCGCGAACTCGCCTCCGCTGTCGCGCACTACATTGCGGGTGTTTTGGATCGGGTCTCCATGGTTTCTATCGTCGAATCACTGTGCGAGTCGGACTCGCTTGGTTCTGGGGATCGAGTGCAGACGCTGCGCGGGAGCACTTCGGGCACGGTTGTTCGAGTTCTGGATGATGGTCGCGTGGTTTGGAAGCCGGATGGATCGACGCTTGAATTCACCGGGCTTCCGGAAAGTTTGAAGCGGCTTTAGCTGGGCGCCGAATCCCTTCGACGGGCGGTGAATCTTGGGCGAGTTTGCAGATTCGTGATTCCAGTCGTCTTCCAGACTTCCGTTAGAGAACTCGTCGCTTTTGTGCATCGCACGGGCGGCCTCGCAGGAACCGGCGCGTTCCGAGCATCTGACCGTGCGCTTGAGGGCGGGCGGGCCCACCGGCGTGTGCAGGGGCGGCGCACTGGAGACTACGAGGCCGAGGTGACAGTGGAGTGGAAATCCATTCGCGGAAGCGTGGACCTCACTCTTTCGGGTCGGATCGATGGTCTGCGCGCAACCCATTCCCCGCCGGTAGTCGAGGAGATCAAAAGCGTCGATCGATTTTGGGATGGCGCCGCCGACCCGCTGCATCTGGCTCAGCTGAAAATCTACGCTGCAATTCTGGCCATCCAACGCGACTGGGCGGAGGTCGAGTTGCATTTGACCTATCTGAATTTGGAGACGGATGCCGAAACGGTCTTGCCCTTCCGGCTCACGAGCAAGGAACTGGAGGCATTTTTCGAAGAAACCATCAGCGTCTGGTTTGACTGGCTGGAGCTCGAGGCACGGTGGATTTCGCTCCGCAACGAATCCCTCGAAAAACTCGAATTTCCCTTCAACGGATTCCGTGGCGGTCAGCGCGAATTGGCGCGCCGCGTTTACCGTGCCATCCGAGACCGCCGCCATCTTTTCGTCGAGGCTCCGACTGGACTTGGAAAAACCATGGCCACGCTCTTCCCGGCAGCCAAGGCCCTCCCGCTCTTGGGCGAGGGGAAAATCTTTTTTCTTACGGCAAAAACTCCGGGCCGGATCGCGGCAACTGAGGCAGGGAAGCACCTGCAACGGGCTGGAGCCAAGCTGAGATGCCTTACGCTTACGGCGAAGAACAGGATTTGTTTCACGGAAAATCCAAACGGCTGCGACCCGCGCGTATGCCCCTATGCCATCGGCTACCATGACCGCATCCGACCCGCGCTGCGCGAGCTTCTGGAGAAGGAGAACCTCGACCGCGAAACGGTAGAGCTGATTGCCCACAAGCATATGGTTTGCCCGTTCGAGCTCTCGCTCGATGCCTCGTCTTGGTGCGACATCGTCATCGGCGACTTCAACCATGCATTCGATCCCTCGGCCCGCCTGCAGAGGCATTTCGCCGAGGGCGGAGGTCGCCATGTCATTCTTGTGGATGAGGCGCACAACCTCGTGGATCGCAGCCGCGATATGCACTCGGGCACGCTCTCGCCGGAGAATCTCGAAGTCCGCCCCGGAGCGGTGCGGGCGAAAGGAGCGGCAAAGGTCCGGAGGGCCTTGGAGAGAGCGCGGGCTTTGCTCGTCGAGGCCGTCAGGATGCCCGCCTCGAATTACCTTCCCGCCCGGGATTACCACGATGGCTCGGTGTTTTTGGAAATCCCTAAAGATTTCCTCTCAGCCTGCCGCGATGCCGCGCGCGCGCTGGAGGGGTTGCTTGCTTCTCTAAAACCCGGCACCGACCTCGGAGGTTGGATCGAACCTTGGTTTGCTCTCAACGACTGGCTGCGTGCGGCCGAAGCATTTGATGATACATGCCGCATCATCACTCGTCCGCAGGAAAAAAGTGCAACCGTCTTTTGCGCGGATCCCTCGATCCGTCTGCGAGGCGATTTGCGGGTTCTACGCTGCGCGGTGTTCTTCTCCGCCACGCTCTCGCCGATGGATTATTTTCGCGACCTGCTCGGAGGCGATACTGGGGACGACTCGGCCGTTTTTGATTCGCCCTTCGCGCCAGACCAAATGCGCCTGCGGATTCTTGCAGCCGACATAACCTACAAAAACCGTGCGACCTCGTTAGACGCTGTGGCAACCGCCGTGGCCGAGCATGTGCAAAGCGTGCCGGGCAACCACCTGATTTTTTGCCCCTCGATGGCGTATCTCGACGACCTCTCTGCCAAACTTCAGGCACTCCTCCCCGAAGAAGTTCTGATGACCCAGACATCGGGGATGCCGGATGCCGAACGCAGCGCATTTCTTGACTCGTTCCAACCCGAGTCGCGCCGAACCGCGCTCGCAGTGCTGGGCGGCATTTTCTCCGAAGGCATCGACCTGCCGGGCGACAGGTTGGTTGGCGTCACCGTCATCGGCACGGGCCTGCCGCGCCTGTCCCTTGAGCGCGACATCCTGCAGGCACATTTTGAAGAAAAAAAAGGCTCCGGTTTCGACTACGCCTACCGCTTTCCCGGCATGCAGCGCGTGCTACAAGCCGCAGGCAGACTCATTCGCACGGAAACCGACAAGGGCTCAGCGCTGTTGGTCGACCAACGCTTTCTCGAACCACGCCATCAGATTTTATTTCCCTCTTGGTGGAGGATTTCTCAAACCATCAAGTCGTGAGTGCGGTCGTTTCCTGATCCTGCAATGACTCGCGTTGGGAATTTTTTGCGGGTTCCACCGACTGGTCGAAATGGAGAAGCTCCATGCGTCCATCGAAGTGCTCCACCATGGCCGTGCAGCTTTCAACCCAATCGCCGCAGTTGTAATAAGCCGTTCCGTCGATCTCACGGACGGAGGCCGTGTGGATATGCCCGCAGAGGACACCGTCCACCTTGTAATCCTTCGCGTAGCGGACGATGGACTCCTCAAATTTTCCGATAAAGCTGACGACATTTTTGACCTCAGCTTTCACATAGGCGCTCAGGGACCAGTGTCCGAGACCGGCGAGGCGGCGGATGAAATTAACGATCCAATTGCACCGCATGAGCAGGACATACCCGATGTCGCCCAGATGCGCGAGCCAGCCCATGTTTTGCACAACGGTGTCAAGTTCATGGCCGTGCATAATGAGCAGTCGGCGGCCATCCGCTGTTTCGTGAATGGCATTTTTTTGGAGCGTGACGCTCGCGTAATGCCCGTGGAAGGCAGATAGGAATTCATCGTGGTTGCCGATGATATAGATAATTTCCGTTCCCTTCCTGCCTTTGCGCAGGAGTTTTTGAATGACATCGTTGTGTTCCTGCGGCCAGTAGATGCCCCGGCGCAGGGCCCAGATGTCGATGAGGTCGCCAACGAGGTAGAGCGTGTCGAACTCCACATCCTTGAGAAAATCCAAAAGGACGCCGGCTTTGCTTCCGCGCGTGCCAAGGTGAACATCCGAAATCCAGCCGGTGCGATAACGCGTTGTCATGCTGGGGGTGATTTATCCGCCGGTGGCTTGGGTTACTGAAAACCGGGAATTGTTACTTTTTCGTAACAACTCGCCTTCAGGGATAAAATGCAACGATATAACGATAGGCAGCCCTTGCCATTGACTCTCAACTCAAACAATTTAGCCTTCTGTTAAGCGCTTTTCTGCATGTCTAAAAAACCAATCCCACAAGCGGATTCCATTATTCCGGTTTTGGCCGTTCCCAAACCAAGCGCGCAGGCGGAGGTGAACCAGGACTCCAAAGCGGTTTGCACACCCGCAATCGAACAGTGCTGGGATGTTTTGCCGAGCGTTCTTTGGAAACTCTCCGCAGATGGTCGGATTCTCCAAGCCAACAAGGCAGCCTTGGAATTTTTAGGCTACGCCAAGGAGGAATTCGAAGGACACCCGCTTGAAGAATTTTTGCTCACAGGATTTGAATTTGACGATCTCATGGCATCCGTTCGCCATGCCGGAAAGGCCCATGGATTTCCAGCCTGTCTGCGCTGCATGGACGGATCGACCCGCGATGTCACGATCGATGCTTCGTCCACAAGTGGCGGCGAGCTCATTTACTGCGCAATCAACGACCGTTCCGTCCAGCGCCGCACGGAAGATCACGCCCGCGCCCAAGCCGTTTTTTTTGAAAAACCGGCTGAGGTGATTTTTACCCAAACTCTGGAGGGAGTCATCACGCAGTGGAGTTCCGGAGCCGAGCGTCTCTATGGGCTTAATGCCATTGAAGTCCTTGGAAAAAAACTCCCTTCCAGCATGTCGCTGCAACCCGAGGCTTTTCAAACAGCCTTACGCACCGTTCAGAAGAGCGGCGAATGGTCGAGCGAGATACGCATCGGAGCGAATCACGGTGGGAAAATGGAATTATTCATGCGTTGGGTTTTGCTCCATGCCGACAATGGAAAGCCGGAGGCGATCCTCGTTTTGAGCGAGGATGCAGGGGAACTACGCCAACTCAAAGAAGACAGGCTTCGCTCACACCGTCACGAGTGTGTCGGAACTCTGGCGGGAGGCATCGCTCATGATTTGAACAATGTCCTACAGCCGATCTCGATGTTTCTCGACCTGCTCCGCCATCGGTTGCCGAACGCCGAGAGTCGGGAGATGCTTGATGCCGTGGAGGCTAACCTCCGCCGTGCGACAGAGCTCGTGCGGCAGATTCTTACCTTCTCCAGCGGTGTCCGCGCCGAGCAACGCGCAGTGGATATTCCTGAACTTATTTCCGAAGTCACAAATTTCATCCGTCCGACATTTCCAAAAACCATCCATCTCCAAGTCTCGGTGCAGGAAAATATTCATGCCGTTCTGGGCAATCCGACCCAAATTGAACAGGTGTTACTAAACTTGTCCGTCAACGCCCGCGACGCCATGCCCGATGGAGGGCGGCTCAGACTCGAAGCCTCGAATTTCCGAGTCGATGAAAGTTTCGCAAAGCAGCACCCCCAATCGAAACTTGGCAACTATGTGCGAATCACGGTGAGCGATACCGGCCATGGCATCCCTCGCCCTCTTCGAAAAAAAATCTTTGAACCCTTCTTCACCACCAAGAGTCCCGAAAAAGGCACCGGCTTGGGTCTTGCCACAGCCGTTGGGATTATTCGGAACCATGGAGGCTTTCTCACACTCGATACCGAGGAGGGCTGCGGCTCCTCATTCCACGCATTCCTTCCTGCATCACTCGCCCCTGCCGTGCATCGTCCGGCATCTACCCCCTCCGCAGAGGATCGGCAAACCTCAGGCCATGGGGAAACGATCCTGCTCGTAGATGACGAGTCAACAGTGCTCAAGGTCATGACCCGCTCGCTCGAAAAATCCGGCTACCGCGTCATTCCCGCCGAGGATGGCGAGCAAGGATTCGCGCTCTACTCGCAGCATCAGCCCAATGTGCGCTTGGTTATTACAGACATGGCCATGCCAGGCATGGACGGCCCCGCGCTCATTGAGGCACTCAAGAAATTAAACCCATCCGTAAAAATTATCTGCACAAGCGGATTCGGTTCATCTGCCGGAAAAAACTCGGTCAATGAACTCGGCGTTCACGCCATTCTTTCGAAACCCTGCAACTCGCGGATCATTCTCCAAGCGATTCAGGATGCCCTCTCCACACCACCACTGTCATCCTGAATTTTTTATGCCGGACAACAGATCAAAAAAAGTAAACCTCGGAGCCATTCGCATTCTTTTCCTCTCCTGCTTTGGAGCGCTCTTGATTCTGGAGATTGGTCTGGCGCTGCTGGCCCTTCGATACAACGCAATCCAGAATGCCATTTTGGCAGATCAGGCTGTGCTCTTGAGAGGCAGAGAGGTCTTGAACGATGCCTTGCGCGATGCCCGCGCGAATTGGAAATCCTCCAACAATGCGGAGTCCGGCAGTCCGCAAGAGCCACAACCCATGCCGGAGAGCGCGGCGAAAGCAGCCGAAAGCATAGAATTGCTCAAAAAATTAAAGCGCCCCGCCCTCCTTTTCCCCGCCTCGGACCTCGACCGCCTGGATGACATCGCCACAAACAACACCAAGCTGCTTGCCGCAGCGCCTCCCTACAACACGGATCAAAAGACCTTGAGAGAAAAAACCGACAACGGGCTTTCCACCTTCATCGGAGCGATTGATATCCGGCTTTTCGCTTCGATGCAGGAATTCCGCCGCGAAGTGGAATTCCTGGAAATGATCATATGGGGTCTTATTCCGCTGTTAATCTTGAGCACGGCCGCATTTGGCATTCTCCTGCTCTCAAAAGTCATGGAGCCGCTCGTGCATTTGAAAAAGCAATTGCGCAAGCTCACCGACAACCTAGCCAGTCTCCAGAATGATTTGAGGCTCGCCGAATTGGAAAAGAGCCCGGCTTTCAAGCCTCCGCAATCCCCACCCGAGCCGGCGCCACAGCCACAGCCGCCCACAGAGGCAGGGGATTCAGTCACACGCACGCACTAAGCCGCCGGTTACAAACCACGTGTCGTTTCTCAATCCAGTCTACGCCACGCTCACCATTCTGCTGGAAGTGTTCGGCATCGCCCTCGCGATGCGGGCCATTCTCATCGCCCGGACTCCCCAATCCGCCATAGCCTGGGCAGGTGTGCTGGTGGTTTTGCCAATCATAGGCATTCCCTTGTTCCTCGTTTTCGGCGAGTCGCGATTTGCGGGTTATTTACTGGCTTCAGCCTCACCCGCAGGCCCGCTTCAGGATGCCATGCAGGCGATCATCCGGCACCTTGACGGCTATAAAACGACATGCCGTGGCATTTTCAACGAGCCGGCCCGGATGGCGGAAAATCTCTCTCGCCTGCCGGCCACGGGATCAAACCATGTGCAACTCCTCATCGATGGCACGACGACCTTCGATTCCATTTTTCAATCCATCGATGAGGCCACCGAATCCGTCTGGGTCCAATTTTTCATCATTCACGACGACCGTCTCGGACGCACCCTCGCCGAGAAGCTCACCGCCGCCGCCCGCCGGGGTGTGCAATGCCACGTTCTCTACGACCAGGTGGGTTCGAAAAGCCTCGCCTCCTCATGGGCTGAAAATCTCCGCCGCGAGGGAATCCAAGTGGAGGCATTCGTCACGAACCGGCAGTTTGGCCGAAACTTCCAGATCAACTTCCGCAACCACCGCAAGCTGGTTATCACAGACTCCCGGGTCGCCTTCCTCGGTGGCCTGAATGTCGGCGACGAATACATGGGCTGGAGCCGCCGATTTGGCCCATGGCGTGACACGCACATCCGGATCGAAGGACCCGCTGTGGCAGGATTTCAGCTCTCTTTTTTGGAGGATTGGAACTACACAACCGACGAGATCGCTCCACTGCGCCTTCCATCGCCATCCCTCACACACGGCGGAGAGGCGACCATCTTTCCCATTGCCTCCGGTCCAGCCGAGAACTGGAGCATCTGCCCAGCGGTCTATCTCTCGACCATCCACTGCGCAACACGCCGCCTATGGATCGCGAGCCCGTATTTCGTCCCCTCGAGCCCGCTTCTTTATGCGATCTGCCACGCCGCGATTCGCGGCGTGGATGTGCGAATCATCCTTCCCCGCATGGCAGACCACACGCTGCCTTGGCTCTCCTCATTCACTTACTACCCGAAGCTGCGCGAGGCGGGAGTCAAGGTTTGGCGTTACGAACCGGGCTTCATGCACCAGAAGGTGTTGCTCGCGGATGACGACATGGCTCTCGTCGGTTCGATCAATTTGGACTACCGATCGTTCATGCTGAACTTCGAACTCTCAGCGGCGGTGCACGATAAAAAGTTCGCCGCCGATGTCGAAGCGATGTTCCTTGCGGATTTCGACAGGAGCAGGCCTGAAAATCTCAGAGCGTTTGAGGATGGCTCACTGCTCTTCCGTCTCAAATGCCGCAGCGCCGCGCTCATGAGCCCTGAGCAGTGAGGGCGCTCCGCCAGTGCCGTTACTAGGTCAGAGCGAAGGCGCAGACTTAACCTTCGAATCCCAACGGGTAAGGAGATGTAACACAATATTCGTTCCAAATTTGTAAGTCAGGTCAAGCGAGGGTTCCGAAATATTCCTAAGGTAGATATCGCGATTGTTCCAAATATTAACATTAAGTGCGACATTCTGGTTTTGAGCATTTCGACGCATGTCAACTTTTCCATCAGGCAGAAGACCAATCTGCCACATGTCGCCATAATCATTGGCTGTGTAAATGATAGCGACCTCGCCGTAAATTTTTAGGGCATAAACGGGCTCATTATAAAAATTGATGCCTGGCGGCACAGTGGTCACCTCCGGATAGTAAGCCTGCCGAGCATCAAAGAGAGGATGGTTTTTAGGCAGTTCCCCCCAATCCTTGTCCTTATCGGGAATCACGCGCTTCATCTCGCGGCGGAAGGCCAAGTCAAAACGGGAATTGCGTCCAGGCACAGACGCATCCCCCCAGATCGCACCGCCAAGCCTTACATATTTACGGAGATTCTCGACCTCAGCCTCGGTAAGCCGAAAATCCTTCGAACCAGTAAGAAAAATGAAGGGCGGTTTTTTTTCGAAAATCTCTTGGGAATCAAGTTTGATGGCAGTTACTTTATCGTAATTAGTAGTGATCTTGTTTTTCGAGCGGCTGCTCATGTATGCAAGGAGGTTAGGAAGGCTACCATTATTGATTACGCCCTTTATGTCGCCCACTGAGCTGATGGTGGAGTCCCAGCCTGAATTCGCTCCACCGTATTGGCCAATGTAGGCGACAAAGACAAACTCTCTGCTGCGTGTGCCACTCCCACTTCCACTGCCCTTGCCGTGGCCGGTGCCGCCCCACCCCTTGGTAAAATCCCCGATCGCCTTGGCGTCGGCTGCGGACATCTGCATGCCGGTGCCTGCGGAGGGCGCAACAGGCTTTGGAGCGGCCATGGCCGTCGGAGCAGTGGGGGCAGGCGGGGCCATAACCATCTGCGCCATGTTGAAATTCATCGGAGATGTCGCCGTGGTAGTGATTGCGTTGACCGCCGAGGTATTCACCGGAGTGGCCAACACTGATATGTCCTGCGTGGGAGTCGCGACCTGGGTTTGAGGAGGAGGAGCCGCGACCGGCTCGGAACTGCCAACAAATCCCTCACCACCGCCTTCGAAGTCCGGCGGCTCCTGAACAGCTTGGAAAAGGACGGTGCCACCAAAGATCGATACGAGAATCACATGGAGCAGAAGGGATATCGTGAAATCCCGTGAGTTTCTGAGTTTATCAACAAACTTCTGGAGAGGAGACTGACTGTCGTCGGACATATCCCAAAAATTGCCGCAGGGATTGCCTGCGTGCAATCACATTTTCGGTTTGTAGATAAGGAGGCGCAGACCGTTCAGACAAACCAGCACCGTGCTTCCTTCGTGACCCACCACGCCCATCGGTAGCGGCAGGTTGATTCCAAAAGCGGCAATCAATAGCACGACGATCACCGAGCCCGCAAAAGTGAGATTCTGCCAGAGCACGCGTTTGGCATGGCGTGCGGTCGCAAGGAGGATTGGAATGTTTTCCAGTTTGTCACCCATGAGCACGATATCCGCCGTCTCCATCGCGATATCTGTTCCAGCGGCTCCCATGGCGACACCAATATCACATGTGGCCAGAGCAGGCGCGTCGTTCACTCCATCACCCACCATCATGACGCGGCCCTGTTTTTTCAATTCACGGATCGCTGCGACTTTGCCCTCGGGCAGCAACTCGGCCATGACATCATCCACGCCAGCCTCCTCGGCGATTGCCGCCGCAACCGCCTTTTGATCACCCGTGAGCATCACCACTTTTTTCACTCCCAGGGCATGGAGGCTGCCGACAATTTTCAACGCCTCGGGCCGCAGTGTGTCGGCGAGAGCCAGAACGGCGAGGGCGGTCACAGAGTCTCCATCGCGAATCCCGGTCCAAACACAGGTTTTTCCCTTCGCTGCGAGGGGCGTGGCATACACTGCTATGGCATCCATTCCAACCGCACCGAGTTCCTGAAAGAGCCGCTCGCTGCCGACCACCAGTCGACGACCATCGATCGTAGCCTCAGCCCCCTTGCCAGCTGTCGCTTGAAAGTCTTTTGCCTCGGGAAGCTTGATGCCACGGGCTTGGGCGGTTTTTACAACAGCACGCGCCAGCGGATGCTCGGACTTGTCCTCAAGAGCGGCAGTCTGGGCCAGCAACTCTTCCAGGCTGTCGGGCAATGTGGCGTCCAGCTTGTGCGCTCCACTGGCATCGACCACCTCCGTCACGAGAGGCTTTCCAGCGGTGAGCGTGCCGGTTTTATCGAAAGCCACGATATCTATCTGGGCAGTCCGCTCGAGGTGTGAACCTCCTTTGATCAAGATGCCACGGCGCGCCGCACCGCCGATTGCCGAGAGCACGGTCGCCGGAGTGCTAATGACCAGCGCGCACGGCGAGGCCACGACCATCACTGTCATAGCCCGATAAAAAGCATCCGAGAATTTTTCCCCCATGAAAAAGAACGGCACCACAAACACGAGCGCCGTGAAGGCAATCACGCCGGTTACGGAG
>CANKXQ010000019.1 GCA_947487745.1 Spartobacteria bacterium
ATCATGGTTGGCCTCCACATGTGTGGTGATCGAACTCGCGAGAGGCAAAAAACGCGGAAGATAGTGGTAGGGACTTTCGATCATCAGGTGCACATCGAGCGGCAGTCGCGTGTGGCGCGAGGCCGCCTCCACAAAAGCCGGACCGAACGAAATGTTGTCCACAAAATGGCCATCCATCACATCGCAATGGATCCAGTCCGCGCCTGCGGTTGTGATGCGTTCCACCTCCGCGCCGAGGCGGCTGAAGTCACAAGCTAAGAGGGACGGAGCAACGATGGTTTTGCGCGGAGCCATGGAAATGACATACCTTGCCGCTATGGAATTTGCCAGCGACGAATACTTCATGCGCGAAGCGCTGCGGCAGGCCCGCCGAGCCTACGCTGCGGACGAGGTGCCATGCGGCGCGATCATTGTCAGGGAAGGGGAAATCATTGCCCGCGCGTGGAATCAGGTCGAAATGCTGAAGGATGCCACCGCGCACGCCGAAATGCTCGCCATCACCCAGGCCGAAGCAGCGATGGAGGACTGGCGCCTCACGGATTGCGACCTCTATGTGACCAAGGAACCCTGCCCCATGTGCGCCGGAGCCATCGTCCACACAAGACTCCGCCGCGTCATCTTCGGCTGTCCCGACCCTCGTGGCGGCGGTGCGGGGGGATTAGTGAACATTCTCCAAATGCCCCAACTCAACCACCGCTGCGTCATCACCTCCGGCATTCTGGCTGATGAATGCGCTGCCCTGCTGCGCGATTTTTTCCGGGCGAGACGCGAGGAGGCAGGCCTCATGAAATTGACCACAGAGGACACAGAGAGCACAGAGGAAAGACCGATATGAAGAGCGCGGCAGCGGTTCCTTTTGAAACTTTTCCCGCCTTCGATGCGCTCTCCGCAGTTCGAGCTGTTTTTTTGCAGCGCGTGCCGGGGATGGATGTCAAAACCGACCGCGAAACGGCGCTGAAGCGGCTCGCTGGCATTCAACGCGAGGCCTTGAATGAAGCGGGCTTTGCCCGGATGCCGCTTGCGAAGGCCAGCCAGATTCACAGCGCCAATGTCGTGCGCATTTCCAGCACCGACACCTTTCCCGTTCCCGATTGTGATGCCCTCATCACCACAGAGTGCTCCCTCTGCCTCGGCATCTATGTGGCGGACTGCGCCGCCGTCTATGTCGCCGACCGTCACGGCCGTGGCATTGGACTCGCACACTCGGGGCGCAAGGGAACGGAACTCGGCATCGTTCCAAAAACCATCGCCGCCTTATGCGCGGCCACCGGTGCCGATCCACAAGACCTCATCGTGCAAATCTCCCCCTGCATCCGCCCACCGCACTACGAAGTCGACTTCGCCGCCGAAATCCGCTCCCAGGCTGACGAAGCAGGAGTCCGTGAAATCCACGACTGCACCAGCTGCACCGGCTCAAATCTCGAAAAATACTACTCCTATCGAAAAGAAGAACGCCAAACCGGCCGCCTCCTGGCCGCCATGGCGTTCAGTTGATTTTCAAGCCTGCGGAGCGCGCATGGGTCTTTATCATGACGACCTTTCCGGTAGTCCATTTGTCACTTTTATAACGAGGCTATCGCCTGCACGAACTGCGCTGGGTTGAAAAGCTTCGCTCAGAAACACTACGAACAGAAACGTGCTGGCTCATAAATGGATCAGGCTTTCAGTCACGCGCTACTCGCTGCGTTCGCTGAAGTCCACTTTCGGGTAGGTTCGTAGGTAGGCGGCGACTTCGTTGGTGAAGACTGAGCCGAATTCGGCGAGTTTTTTTTCGCCCATTCCGCCGATCATGCGAAGGGCGTCTGTGTTTGTGGGGTATTCGCGGGCCATTTGGCGGAGGGTGTTGTCGCCGAAGATCACATAGGCTGGCACGCTGCGCTCGTCGGCGAGGCGTTTGCGGAGTTTGCGCAGGCGGTCGAAGAGTGTCTCGTCGCACTCGATCTCGCCGGTGCGGGGGACACGGATTTTTTTCAGCTCCACGGGCTTGGAGAGCATGATGACGCGGCGGGATTTCAAGGCTTCGAGGCCGAGGTCGGTGAGGGCGATGGTGGGAAATTGGCCCGCATCCTGCGCGAGAAAGGGCGCGCGAGGTCTTTGCCGATGCCGTAGGTGCTGAGCTGGTCATGCCCCCAGCGTTGGATTTTTTCATTGGTGGAGCCGGTGAGAATTTCGATGAGGTGGTTCATGCCGACGCCGAAGCGCCCGCCTTGCCGCACGCGGTAAACGCAGGAGAGCAGCTTCTGGGCGTGGGTGGTGGCGTTGTAGCTCTCGCGGGGCTGGAGGCAGTTGTCGCACGAGGCGCAACTCGGCTCGGTGTAAGGTTCCGCAAAATAGTGGAGCAACTCGCGGCGTCGGCAGGTCGGGCAGTCGGCGTAGCCAATCATGAGTCGCAATTGCTCGCGGGCGATCTGCTGCTCGTGCGCATCGGTCATTTCATCGATAAAATGGGTCTGCTTCGCGGCATCGCCCGCGCTGAAGAGCAGGAGGCAGTCGCCGGGTAGTCCATCGCGGCCGGCGCGGCCGGTTTCCTGGTAGTAGCCCTCGATATTTTTCGGGAGGTCGTGGTGAATGACCCAGCGCACATTGGGTTTGTTGATGCCCATGCCGAAGGCGATGGTGGCGCAAACAATGCGCGTCTCGTCGCGGATGAAGAGTTCCTGGTTTTGCGCCCGCTCGTTGTTTGTGAGGCCCGCATGATACGGCACGGCGGGGAACCCCCGCTCCGAGAGGCTCTCCGCGAGACGATCCGACGAGGCGCGTGTGGCGCAATAGACGATGCCGCTATCCATCGGCCGCGATTTGATGAAGTCCAGAATCTGCTTCGTCGGCTGCTCCTTGGGAATGACGCGATAGGAGAGGTTCGGGCGGTTGAAGCTGGCCACAAAAACCTCGGGCTCGCGGAGGCGGAGATGCTTGATGATGTCCTTCCTCACGCGTTCGGTGGCAGTTGCCGTGAGCGCCATGAGAGGGATATTGGGAATCCATTCGCGCAGCTTCGCAATCTGGCGATACTCGGGGCGGAAATCATGCCCCCACTCGGAAATGCAATGGGCCTCGTCGATTGCTATCGCGCTGACATTCCAGGCGCGGAGGTTTTCCTGCCAATGGTCAAGCATGAGACGCTCCGGCGCGGCGTAGAGAAGCCTGTAACGGCCTTGGTGCAGACCCGCCAGGCGCGCTTTGGTTTCTTTGACGCCGAGCGAGGAATTTAAAAATGTCGCCTCCACACCCGCTGCCTCCAGCTGGTTCACCTGATCTTTCATGAGAGCGATCAAAGGCGACACTACAAGCGTCAACCCCTCCCGCAGCAAAGCCGGCAACTGAAAGCAAAGCGACTTGCCGCCGCCCGTGGGCAGCAGCGCAAAGGTATCCCGTCCGGCCAAGTTCGCCTCCATGATCTCCCGCTGGAGCGGACGAAACTCATCATAACCGAATGTGGCTTTGAGCGCTTTTTGAAGTTTATCCATGCGAGACAAGGCCCCGGAGACTCCGCAAGACACGGTGCTTTCGCTCCATCGTGAAGGAAATTAGCGCCATGCAGTCTATTGGGAAAGCGTGCCTGATCGTTGGACTACTGTTTCAGGTTGTGGCGGTTTTTTGTATTTGGAGGAGGCGGGTGATGCCTCCTCGGGCGGCGGCGACCATTTGTTCCAATTGGGTTGGGCTGAAGACATTTTCCTCGCCGCTGCCTTGGAGTTCCACGAAGTCGAGTTTATCGGTCATGACGACATTCATATCGACGCAGGCGTCGCGATCTTCGATATAGTCGAGATCGACGAGCACTTCGCCATTCACTATGCCCACGCTGACGGCAGCGACGCGGTTTTTAACGGGGAGTTCTTTGATTTTTCCTTGTTGCACAAGCCATTGACCGGCGAGTTCGACGGCGACCGATGCGCCGGTGATCGCGGCTGTGCGCGTGCCACCATCTGCCTGCAAGACATCACAATCCACCCAAAGTGTGCGCTGGCCGAGTTTTTCCAAATCCACAACAGCGCGGAGAGAGCGGCCGATGAGGCGTTGAATCTCGGTGCCGCGTCCGTCCACGCGTCCGCGCGACGAGTCGCGTTGTTTGCGGGTGAGGGTCGAGTAAGGGAGCATCGAGTATTCGGCCGTGATCCAGCCGCCGGTTTTGTTTTGTTCTTTCATCCAACGCGGCACGCTCTCTTCGATCGTGGCGGCGCAGATGACCTTGGTATTGCCGAAGGAAACGAGGACGGAACCCTGGGCGTGGGGGGCGATGCCTTTTTCGAGGGTGACGGGTCGGATTTCGTGGGCTTGGCGGTTGTCGTGACGGCTCATAAAAAGTAGGGAGTCTGATGGCAGGGAGCGGGGTCGGGCAAGGAACGATTAAAAAAAAACGACCGCTTGACGCTTCCAGGCGCGTTGCATACCCTGCCCGTCCAATTTTTTAGAAAGTAGGTGAATTTATGCCGGAAATAATCGTTCGAAAAGGCGAGCCCATCGATAGAGCTCTGAAGCGTTTGAAAGGGAAGATCGATGCGGAGGGTTTGATGGATGAAGTGCGTCGTTTGCGCGCTTTTGAAACACCCGTTCAGCGCACGCGTCGCAAGGCGAAAAATAACGCCAAGCGCGCCAAGTTGAAAATCCGATTTAATTTCAACCCCGTGTCCTGACGTTGGACCGCGGTCAAATTGTTATCGCCGGCTGCGGTTTCCTCGGGGAAGCCGCAGCCGGTTTCTTTTTGGAGGCGGGATGGCGCGTGCTCGGGCTTTGCGCGACGGCGGAATCCGCTGCCAGACTTGCAGACCAGCCTTTTCCTGTCGCCGTCGTTGATATTTCGAAGCCCATGACTGCTCCGACTGGATGGGAGAGCCCGGATGTGGTGGTGCACTGCGCAAGTTCGGGACGCGGCGGTGCGGATGCCTACCGCGCGGTTTATCGGGATGGCTTGGAGCATCTGAGGGACGCATTTTCTCCGAGGCGTCTGATTTTTACCAGTAGCACTTCGGTTTACTCGCAAGTCGATGGGGGGTGGGTCAGCGAGGAATCTCCGGTCGAGCCGGATCGTGAGACCGGGAGGGTTTTGCTCGAAGCGGAAAAGATCGCGCTTGATGGCGGCGGCATCGTGGCGAGGTTGGCTGGAATTTATGGCCCTGGCCGCTCGGTGCTGTTGAAAAAATTTCTGGAAGGCTCGGCTGTTCTCGAAGCGGGAGGCAATCGGTGGATCAACCAAATCCACCGGGATGATGGAGCTATGGCGCTGCTCCATTTGGCGCAGAACGAAGCGGCGGCTGGCATTTACAATGTGTGCGACGACACGCCGGCCACTCAGCTCGAGATTTATGGATGGATCGCGGATTTTTTGAATCGCCCGCTGCCGCCTGAGGGGCCGGCGGACCTGAACCGTAAACGGGGGTGGACAAGCAAACGCATCAGCAACGCGCGTCTGCGGGCGTTGGGCTGGAGTCCACGCTACACTGGTTATCGTGATGCCTTGCCCGAACTCGTCGGCGCGTAGGCTTTAATTTTCCGGCAGGGCCTGAACCTGAATAACGGGCAGCGGGAAGCGGAGGCGGAGCTCGCCATCGATTTTGACTTCCACCGTATAAACGCCGGCCGATGGGATTTGGAGTCCACCGAAGACGTGGACATTGGTGGCATGGGCATCGAGCGCGGGGAGTTGGAATTCGACCTCGCTCTCCGCGATGGGGGTATCCTCCTCCGGCGTGAGGATGGCGGATTGCTGCGTGAACTGACCGACGCCGCCACACCAACGTGTCCAGAGACAGAGTTTAAAAAAGCCAAGGGGCAGCACCGGGGCGGGGATCATCCCGATTATGCCCACGAGCGTCTGCTGGCCACTGGCCTCCTGGCGAACATCCTCGCAAAGCACGCAGGCCTGCAAATCGGGTAAAATGGCTTCAGACATATCGACAATAGACTCCGCGATGCGTGTTCATGCACGAACGAAATAAGAGGCGCCGCCCGGCACCCGGGGAAGTTTCTAAATTCTGTGCAAAGTTTGTTTCAGGACGCAGAATGCCACCATGGCAAACGAGTCCGAAATCCACCAACTGCGTCGTGATTATCAGCGCAAGCCGATTGATTTGGATTCATTCCACGACGATCCACTGGTGCAGTTTCGTGTGTGGTTTGAGGAAGCGCGGAGCGCGGGGATTCTTGAGCCGAATGCCATGACGCTGGGCACGGCGGATGGCTCGCGTCGCGTTTCGTGCCGCACGGTTTTGCTCAAGGGTATCGACGGCGGGGGATTCGTTTTTTTCACGAACTATGGCAGCCGCAAGGCCCGACAGATCGCGGAGAATCCGCAAGCTGCGCTGCTGTTTCCTTGGATCGCGTTGGAGCGTCAGGTCGAAGTGGCCGGTCACGTGGAGAAAATTTCCGAGGCCGAGTCGCTGGAGTATTTTCTCAGCCGTCCGTTCGGCAGCCGCATCGGGGCTTGGGTCTCGGAGCAAAGTTCCGTGATCCCCTCGCGCGAAGTTCTTGTTTCAAGATTCGAGGAGCTGAAAAAGCAGTTTGCCGACGGGAATGTGCCAAAGCCCGAGGGTTGGGGCGGCTACCGTGTGGTGCCGGAGACGATCGAGTTCTGGCAGGGAGGCGCCGACCGCTTGCATGACCGTTTTCTCTACAGCCGTGCGGATGCGGGATGGAAAATATCCCGGCTGGCTCCTTGAGAGCCTCCCAAGCACGCGGCGGCTCTATTTTGCCGGCTTATGCTGGTCGTCGAAGTTCAGGTAGGTGTAAAGGGTGAGGCTTTTTTCGTAATCGTCCAGCAGGCGCATGGCCTCATTGGGCTTAAGGCGGTCGCTTTTGATGGCGGCGTCGGTCTGGGCCTTCATCTGGCGGGCGAGCTCGTTCACGTCCCACTGGGTTAGCGAGAGAACCTGGCCGATGGTGCTGCCGGGGAGGACTTCTTCGACATAGTGTCCGGAGTCCTCGTCCTCATCGAGGTAGATGTGCATTTCATTCACGCGGCCGAAGAGGTTGTGGAGGTCGCCCATGATATCTTGATACGCGCCGGCGAGGAAGAAGCCGATGTAGTAAGGCTCGCCGGGATGCCAGCGGTGGAGCGGGAGGGTTTCTTTCACATCCTGCAGGTCGATGAATTTCGCGACTTTGCCATCCGAGTCACAGGTGATGTCCACAAGGGTCGCGTTGCGGTCGGGCCGTTCGTTGAGGCGATGGATCGGCATGACGGGGAAGAGCTGGCCGAGTGCCCAGTGGTCGAGGAGGGATTGGAAAACGGAGAAGTTGCAGAGGTATTGGTCGCCGATGGCGATTTCAATTTCGCGGACCTCCTCGGGGATGTGTTCGGCGTCGCGGAAAAGCTCCACGATATTTGCGGCTATCTGCCAATAGACAGTTTCGATGCCGGCCTTGGCGCGGAGGTCAAGGAGTCCGAGGTCGAACATCGACTGGGCGCGCTCGCGGATTTCCTGGGCGTCGTGGAGGTTTTCGAGGCGGTTTTGCGGAGTGAGGTTGTTGCGGATTTCGAGGATGTCGGAAAGGAGTGGAATCTGGCTGCCTGCGGTCGGTGTGGGGGGCTCCTGATGGCTGGCTTTTTCGATGGCGCCAAAGGTTTCAACAATGAGCACGGAATGCTGGGCGACGATCGCGCGACCGCTCTCGCTGACGAGCGTGGGATGCTCAACGGATTCCGAGTCGCACACTTCCTTCACTGTGTAAACGATGTCGCGCACATACTCGTCGAGCGAGTAGTTCATCGAGCTGTCGAAGGTCGTGCGGGAACCATCGTAGTCTACGCCGAGGCCACCGCCGACATCGAGGTAGCCGAGTTCGTGGCCCATTTTGGAAAGCTTCGCGTAGAAGCGGGCGGCTTCTCGGACGGCGCGTTTGATGGTGCCGATGTCGGGCACTTGGGAGCCGACATGGAAATGCACGAGCTTGAGGCAGTGGGCGAGTCCGGCGGCGTGGAGCATGTCGCTGGCTTCCACGAGGTCGGCAGTGGAGAGGCCGAACTTGGCATTCTCGCCGCCACTGGTGGCCCACTTGCCGGCGCCCTTGGAGAGCAGGCGAACGCGGAGGCCGATGAGGGGCTCGATTTTCATCGTCTGCGAAACACGAAGGATGTGTGCCAACTCTTCGAGTTTTTCCACGACGAGGATGACTGTTTTGCCGAGCTTGCGTCCGAGGAGGGCGTTTTGAATGAAGCTCGTGTCCTTGTAGCCGTTGCAGATCACAAGACTTTCGGGGTCCGAGTGCACGGCGAGCGCGGCGAGAAGCTCGGGTTTGCTGCCGGCCTCGATGCCAAAGTGCCAGGGCTTGCCAGCATCGATGATCTCTTCCACGACCTCGCGGAGTTGGTTCACCTTGATGGGAAACACGCCGCGGTATGGCGAGTTGTAGCCTGATTCGGAGATCGCCGTGGCGAAGGCTTTATTGATCGTCTCCACTCGGTCGCGCAAGAGGTCGTGAAAACGCACGACGAGCGGGAAGGCCAGCTTGCGGCTTCGCGCCTCGGCGACGACATCCATGAGATCAATCGTCTCGCCGTTGCGCTTGGGATAAACGCAGACATGACCGGCCTCGTTGATGCCGAAGTAGTCACCGCTCCAGCGGTCGATATTGTAGAGTTCGCGAGCTTCGGCGATGTCGAAGGATGTGGTGGATTCCATGGCTTAAAAATTGATGACGGTATGTGTCGATGTTTGACTGACGGCGGCGGCTTCTTCGGGCGTGATCCAGCGTTCGGCGAATGCGGCACCCCATGAGTCCGAGATCGCAATTTCACCGGTTTGCTTGTTGTAGCCGATGATCATGCAAACATGGGCGCTATCACGCTGCGGCCGGAACTTCCTAACCTCCTTGCGCGCCGCGGCGAGAACTTTTTTCCACTCCGTGACATCGGTCATGTTCTTGCGCGCTTGAATGCGGCTGTTCACGGCATTGTTGAAGTCATCCGAGGAGAACATCGCCCACATGATCGGCAGCCCACGATCAATAAATCGCGAGACGCTCAACGCATCTATCTTCATCGCGGGGGATTCGATTCTTCTACCTGCATGGATGACAGACTGGCTCGCACCGATAGAGATGGCATCGATCGAAGATCCTCCTCCAGCCTGCGTGCCGCCTGCCATGGCAAGGGTATACATATCGGCCGGGACTCCCATGTAGCGCATGACACGCTCCCAGGTGGCTGGAACGCAGTAGCCCTTGGGCCCTTGATTCACCATTGGCATGTCTTTCAACACCACATCGCCGTTTGCCTTTTTTTCAATGCGATTGGCAACCGCCTCTCGGATTACGGAATCTGGAATACGCGATTTTCCACCGGCATCAGCCGACCCGGTGGTCATCACACGGAGGGCTACATACTCGTCGCGCGGCGAGGCGAGCAGAAATGCGTGTCCGTTCCAGTCCCATCTCTTGACGGACTCGCGTGTTTCGCGACCTTGGCCGAAGCGGTCTGCAAGAGGTTCGCCAAAAAGCTTGGTGAGCATTTCGGTGAGTTTTTTTTTGTCGTTTTGAATGCTCTTTTTGTAATCGAGAATTTGAGTGTTTCTCGCTCGTGTGGAGCTCTGGTTGGAATCAACCGAATCGCCTTTGTTGGCAAAAATGATGGAAAGTCTGGCTGGTTTTTCCTCCTCGGCATGGAGCGCGAGGGAATAAGGGCGGCATCCCAGCAAGAGTTCCCTTGCGTCGGGGTATTTACGGAAACTTGAGTCGATGGAGGTTCGGGATTCTTCGGGCCATTCAAGCCGGGCGGCCACATCCTGCGCATTGTCATCCCACAGGAATTCATCCGCAAAAATCGGCACTCCGAAGGCTTCATTCAACTCCAAGGTTGTCGGTGCGCCCGATGCGCTTTTTGTCAGAATCAGAAACAAACCGGCCACGATAAAGAAGGCGGCTTTCGTGTAGAGTCGGTTCATCAAAAGAGTCGGCACCCTAAGACTCTGGGAAAATTTTTCCATTCGAATTCTGCACCCGCGAAAATTTTTGTCCGATCCAGCTCTTCCGTGGTGACACGGGGTGGGGCCGGGATGTATTGAACGACTGCCGAATCACTCCATATGCATCGACCCAAATCCGCGGAATTCACCGAAGAGCAGGGCGTTTTCTTCCCCGAACTGGCATCCGCCGACCGCGCCCGCGCGGCGGGAGCCGTGAAAAACTTCGTCCTGGACACAAATGTTCTTCTGCACGACCCGAATTGTCTGAATCGTTTTGAAAACAACCATGTTTTCATTCCGGTGGATGTGCTCACCGAGTTGGATAATTTCAAGAACGAGCAGAGCGAGCGTGGAGCGAACGCGCGGCAGGCGCACAGGCTCTTGAGCGGTATTTTTGGCCACGACTCTGTGAGTGTCACAGGCGGCGCTCCGACCACTGGTGGCGGCACGGTGAGGGTTCTGGTGAACAATTTCCTCGAGAAAAGCCGTCAGTCGGCGGGCATGAAGCGGTTCGTAAAAATTTTTCCGGATCAGAACCGCATGGATCACCGGATCATTGGAGCCGCGCTGGCCCTGCAGGAGCAGGAGACGGCACCCACATTTCTCGTCACGAAGGACATCAATATGCAGCTCCGCGCGATGGCGATCGGTCTGCCTTGCGAGGATTATCTCAACGACAAAGTGGCGGTGCCTGATGTGGAGACCGGCGAGTTGCGTTCGATCGAGGTCGAGGCGCACGAGTTGCAGCGTTTCGGGAGTTCGGGTTCCATCGAGTTGCCCGCCCCGCGCGCGGGCGCTCTGGATTTGAACGAATATGTTCTGCTCAAGGTGTCGGATTCGAAGCACCTCCCGGCCCGGCACAATGGCAAAGGGGTTCTGTCTCGTCTTAACATCCCATCGCATCTCCAGATCCCGAAGGGCATCGAGCTGCGGCCCGCCAATCCGGGGCAGCAGTGTTTTCTGGATGCGTTGCTGGATCCCTCGATCTCGCTGGTGACCTGCTACGGTCAAGCGGGAACGGGCAAAACGCTCCTCGCCGTGGCGGCGGGGCTTTATCTCACTGGCCGCAATGATTTCAACGGCCTCACGGTGAGCCGTCCTGTCGTGGCCATGGGCGACACGCTGGGTTTTCTGCCCGGCACGCTGAATGAAAAAATGCATCCCTGGCTGCAGTCGATTTACGACGCCTGCGAGGTTCTTCTGCCTCTCCAACCGCCGAAGCGCGGTGGAAAAAGCCGTCCCGACGCGGACCGCCGGAAGGACACGCCGCCCGCGCAGCAGGCGGGACAGCACCATCCGGTTGTGAAACCCTACGAGCAGCTCATCGAGCGGGGACTCTTGGAGATCGAGGCGCTCTGTTACATTCGCGGCCGCTCGATCCCGAACCGCTTCTTCGTTCTCGACGAAGCCCAGCAGCTCACGCCGCTAGAGGCCAAAACCGTCGTGACCCGTATGTCGCGCGGCTCGAAGCTGGTCATGGTGGGAGATCCCGCGCAGATCGATAATCCGTATGTGGACAGCCGCTCGAACGGGCTTGTTTACACGCGCAACAGGTTGCGCGGCCAGTCGCTCACGGCGCACATCCGCTTGAGCAAGGGGGAGCGCAGTCCGCTGGCGGAAATCGGCGCCAGCAAGATGTGATGGGGCTTTTTAAGTTTTCAGCGGCGGGTGGGCCGGACAGAGTGGTGGTTTGAACATGGATGATCTGAAGAATCGAAATATCCACCCGGAGACGCGGCGTTTTTTAGGAAGGGGCGAAAAGGAGGAATTACTCGGGCAGCGCGGTGCGGTGTTGTGGCTTTACGGCCTTTCTGGCTCGGGAAAATCCACCATCGCCAATGCCGTCGAGCGCGCCCTGCATGCAGAGGGTCGTTTCACCGCGATCCTGGATGGCGACAATCTGCGTGCCGGCCTGAATGCCAATCTCGGCTTCTCGGACGAGGACCGCGCGGAAAATGTGCGGCGCGTCGCTGAGACGGCCAAGCTCCTCGCAGGGTTGGGCGTGATCGTGATCGTGTCTGTCATAACTCCACGCCGGGAATTGCGGGCGCTGGCGGGACGAATCATCGGCGGGGATTTCCACGAGGTTTATGTGCGCGCGGCCTTCGAGACTTGCGCTGTGAGGGATCCCAAGGGGCTGTATGCAAAAGCCAGGGATGGCGCGATCAAGCAGTTCACTGGCAAGGACAGCGGTTTCGAGGAACCCGACAACGGGTGCCTGACTCTTGACACGGAGACTTCTTCGGAAGAGGAATGTTCGTCGCATTTGCTCGAATATCTCCGTTCGGCCACGGCCCACGGACGCCCGCTCTGAAAAGCGGAGTCGCCTTTGCAAAGCGTTCTTCAACCACACATGCCAACTTATTCTCTCGACCATTTGGACCAGATCGAAGCGGAGGCCATTTACATCCTTCGTGAGACCGCCGCGCAGTTTCAGAACCCCGCTCTGCTTTTTTCCGGCGGCAAGGACTCGATCGTGATGGCCCACTTGGCCGCCAAGGCTTTCTGGCCGGCGAAAATCCCTTTTCCGCTCCTCCATGTGGACACCGGCCACAACTTCACCGAGACGATTGAATACCGCGACGCCTTTGCGGAAAAACTCGGAGCGCGTCTTGTGATCGGCTCTGTGCAGGCATCCATCGACTCCGGCCGGGTGAAGGAGGAGAAAGGCCCCTTTGCCTCCCGCAACTCTCTTCAGACCGTGACGCTGCTCGATACGATCGAAGCGCAAAAATTTGACGCCTGCCTTGGTGGCGGCCGCCGCGACGAGGAAAAGGCCCGAGCCAAGGAGCGCTTCTTTTCCCATCGCGATGAGTTCGGCCAGTGGGACCCCAAAAATCAACGCCCTGAGCTTTGGAACCTTTTCAATGGGAAATACCATCCCGGCGAGCATTTCCGGGTTTTCCCACTCTCGAATTT